>JAZRKK010000013.1:0-58955 GCA_045646305.1 Acutalibacteraceae bacterium | reverse complement strand
AAAAACATTCCACCGGAATGTTTTTAAGTCTCGAAACTGACGCCCCACCAAAGCACTAACCAAAGCACTAACCAAAGTAGCTAACCAAAGCAGCGAATAAAACCAAAAAACATAGGGGTATGGTGTCAATGGTAGCACACCGGTCTCCAAAACCGTTTGTGAGGGTTCGAGTCCTTCTACCCCTGCCAAAAATCAAGTTCATCCTTTTGGGTGGACTTGATTTCTTTGTATCCGGGAAGGACTTGAACGGAGGCTTGGAAGTGAATGACAGTCCGGTGGACTGTCAGAGCCAAGCCTGACCGAGCGCCGCAGCGCGAGACTTCGAGTCCTTCTACCCCTGCCAAAAAAGACAAGTCTAAACTTAGACTTGTCTTTTACTTTTTCACTCTTCCCTCTTCACTTTTCACTATGATATGTCAGTAGCGTGTCAGTGAATGTCAGTAAATTTTCTGCTATCATATTGTTATAAAATATGATATAATTAGAAAGGAGAAAATTTATTGAAATTTTCAAGCAGCGAATTTTTATAAGGTTTATGGGAAGAAACTAATAACGATTGGGTTAAATGGATACATAGAAATTTAAGCGATACTCATTGCCAAGAGTGTTTGATGTTAGATAACTGCTGGTTTTTAAGAACCAAAGCACCACCATGGCCACATCACCCACGCTGTCATTGTTTGTTACAACCTATATCATACGACATTGTCCTAAAAAATGCTATTGCAAAATCTGCTTATAGTAAGTTTGATCCTTATTTGTTTGATCCTGAACATTTTTATAATCACGGCAAAGCTAAACTTTTTGAGGATTGGGGTTATTCAATACAAGATTCCGATTGGCTAAAAGAAGAGTTTGAAAAGCAAGGACTTGAAAAATATCTTTCTGGAGAATATAAGCTGGGCAAGTTAGATGAAAATGGACAACGAATAGATATTAAAATTGAAATTCTGCGTAAAGATACAAATGAAATCGTATCTTTTATATCTGGCTGGATGGTTTTGCCCAACGGTCATATTCAATTAGCTACACCATATGGAGGTAAATAAAAATGAAAGAAATGGACTGTGTAGAAGTTATTATAGAAAAATCAAAATATGCCAAAGAAGGAGTTCACAAAGGTATGCAGGGTTGGATCTGCTTTGCCGAGTGTACAAATGGTTATTGGTTAGTAAATTTTCCTCAATACGGGGAAAAAAATGACATTGCAACAATAAGCATAAAGGAAGAAGATCTTATGCTTTTACCAAATGGTATGGATGCACGTATTAACGAACAAATAAAAGCGCAATTCAACGATTAAAACAACTATTTATAACTGTTGTGGATATAGTTGGTTTCGCTCTACCCCTGCCAGAAATAACAGTTCACTCTTTTGAGTGGGTTGTTATTTTTTGTTTGTATGAAGGACCTGAACGAAGGCTAGGTTACAAAGAAAACTTCTTAACTTTGTGCGGATATTACAAAACATAATACTTAATAAAACAAAAGAAAAAAACAACCCCTACTATCTTGATGGTTGCTGTATTAAATAAACGAGACTTAGCTTTTTTGATGTTCATCAACAATCTCCTTAAAATTTTATATCAAGTATTATAAACTAATATTCTAATTAATTATAATATGTTTTATATACTTTTTCAATATTAATAATTTTATAGACTTATATAAAACAAAAGCTTTCGGTTTGTACCGAAAGCTTTTTTATATTTTAGAATATCATTATAATAAACTGAGAAGCTAAAACAACAGCAATCAACGCTATTGGATAGGTTGCTGCATAAGCTGATGCAACATCTTCAGTACCTGCAACATTAATAAGTGTTCCAAGCGCTGGTGTAGATGTCATACCACCTGTAATTGAGCCAAGATTATTAAGCAATTCTAGTTTTAAAACATACTTAGCAAATAAGAATCCTATTACCATTGGTACTATGGTCATCAAAGCACCATAAAGGAAATATACTGGTTGGAAACATTCAACAAATTTTGCTCCACCAGCAACACCCGCACCGATAAGGAACAACATTAAACCAAATTCACGGAAAACCTTCAATGTACTTGCTGGTGGTGTAAAATTGATTTTTCCAATTTTACCAAAATGACCAAACACAAGTGCAACTAAAAGATATCCGCCTGTTGTTGTAAGTGAGAATGAACCAATTTTTATGCTTCCTACTAAAAGTCCAATAATAGCTGCAATAGCAAAAGGTGCAACACCAAAAGAATCAATATTGATAAGTTTCTTTGCATTCTTTTGCTCAACTGGATCTTCTGCGTTACCATCCCCACCGCTAAGTTTTGCACGTTCAACTGCCATATCAGCTTTCATAAATTTAGGAACGAGTTGTACAAATAGAACAACACCGATAACACCAAAAATGTAAGCTATGCCATTACCAACAGCAACAAAACTTTCATAATCTTTGCCTATTGCCTCTTTAGCAGCAGAAAAAGCAGGGGTTGAAGTTAAAGCTCCTGAGAAAAGACCTGTCATAATAGCGGTAAGTTGTTCTGTTGGAACATCCATTGTCATTTTCGCAATCATAATGCATGTAGCGCATATAAGTGCACCGGAAGATATTATTACAATACCTAAAAGTATATATGTTTTAAAGTTCTTTTTCAAATCGCCAAAAAACTTTGGACCTGCTATGAAACCAACCGAGGTAACAAATAGTAAAAGTCCTAGGTTTTCAACAACCTTTAATGCGTTGGTTGTATAATTAATTCCTTCCACCGCCAATTGGTTATTAAGTGGCGCATAAAAAAGGCAGCCAAAAAGCAACGCAATAAGGAAAACTCCCGCAGTGCCAAGGTTTACACCTTTAATAGTAACCTTGCCTAGCAAATAACCTACTGCGGCAATAGCAAGAATAGAAAAAATCAAAAATGCAACACCGCTGATGGAAAGGCTAAAACTTCCTATTTCAAATATTTTCATTTTATTTCACCAATCATTCTTTAAGCGGACAGTTACCCGTCCGCTTAAAATATTATTTCATAAACTTCGCATTAGGCTCATCAAACAAAGGATTTCCGTGGGTATAACGTGGCAAAAGTTTAGGAGATACCGCATCTGTTTTAATACCTGCATCATCCATTTCCTTCATGAAGTCCTTAACGTGATCTAGACTAAGTTTTTGACCAATAACTGTTTCTTTAGCAGCCTTAGCAGCATTAATACCTGCATTACGACCAAATACAATAATATCTAGCAAAGAGTTACCCATAAGACGATTTTCACCATGAATTCCGCCTACTGCTTCACCCGCTACGAAAAGGTTTTCAACATCAGCCATACCGTTTGCCGCAATCTTTATACCACCATTTTGATAATGGAGTGTTGGGTAAATAAGAATTGGTTGTTTACGCATATCTATACCATATTTGAGATACATACGCATCATAGCAGGAATTCTCTTTTCAATTGTACCCTCACCATGAATCTTTTCAATCATAGGAGAATCAAGCCAAATACCCTTGCCGCCATCAAATGTGTCTACACCCTTACCCTTGCGACATTCTCTAATAACAGAAGAAGCGCAAACATCACGAGTTTCAAGTGGGTACATAAATGCTTCACCATCACAGTTGATAAGTTGGGCACCAATAGAACGAACTTTTTCGGTAACAAGCGCACCAAATATCTGTGAAGGATAAGCAGCACCAGTAGGATGATACTGTAAAGTATAAGCATAAAGTAGTGGAGCACCTGCACGATAAGCCATTACAAGACCATCAGCTGTTGCGCCGTAGTGGTTAGATGTTGGGAAACCTTGATAATGCATACGACCTGCACCACCAGTTGCAATAACAACTGTTTTTGCACGTGCTATAAGCAATTCGTTTGTTTCCATATTCATAAGAACAGCGCCGGCTGCTTTACCATTTTCATCCTTGATAATTTCAATAGCAGAAGTAAAATCTACAACTGGAATTTGGCGGTTTTGAACCTCATCACGCAAAACTCTCATGATTTCAGCGCCTGAATAGTCCTTACAAGCGTGCATACGCTTTCTAGATGTACCTCCACCATGTGTTGTAACCATTGTACCGTCAGCTTCTTTATCAAACATAACGCCAAGGTCATTAAGCCATTTAATACAAACAGGAGCATCATTTACAAGTTTATAAACAAGCTCTGGAACATTTTTGAAATGTCCACCACCCATAACATCAAGAAAGTGTTGAGCAGGACTATCGTTTGGCTTATCGGAAGCCTGAATACCACCTTCAGCCATCATAGTATTAGCATCACCATGACGAAGCTTTGTTACTATCATAACATTAGCGCCGTTTTCGTGAGCCATAATAGCAGCAGCAGAACCTGCGCCGCCACCACCAATAACAAGCACATCTACATCGTAATCAATTTTAGAAAGATCAACATCATCAGGATTTACTCTAGGATTTGCCTGAAGAGTCTCTGCAAGTTCCAAAGGCACTTTTTCACCTTTGTTTGGACCTATTTTAAGCTCGGCAAACTGCGATTTTATGTGGTCTGGATGGTTTTCAAGTAAAACCTGATCCTTTTCTTCGGCAGTCATTCTTCTTGGATGATTACCTGCAAGAACCTGTTTAAGACGCTCCTCACGAGTCGCCTCAACCTTTTTTATGGATTCTAACATTTCCTGTGTATACATATCATCGCACCTCCTTATTTCTCAAAATCACGATTATTATACATTTCTTTTAGTTCTTCAGCTGTTTTCTTCATAATTTCTTGAAGGTCAGCCTCACAACCACCGTTTTCAACCTCAGCAACACGCTCTAAAAGATGTTGTGTCTCAGGAGCAAGATACTTACCATTTAAACGTCTAGCAAGCAAACCTACCTGTGGATGTGTTATTCCTGCTGGACAACGTGATGAACAAACACCACACATTACGCAGTCAAATGATTCTCCTGCGCATTTTTCAAACTCGCCACCCTGGGCATAAGCAATATACTGCATAACATTAAGTTCCTGTGTACAAGCCTTGGTGCAAGCGTTACAACCGATACAAGCATAAATTTCAGGATAAAGCTGCATCATTATTTGTTCAGTAGGTTTAACGTTTTCAATATCATAAGGCTGTTTAACTAATGGGAAGAAAGGAAGAGTTGCAATATACATATTGTCCTCAACCTTAGTTTGACAAGCAAGGCAAGTCTTTATTTCCTGTTGGCCTTTAACTCGGTATATGGTAGCACAAGCGCCACAAAAGCCACAGCGGCATCCAACCCCACGAACAAGTTGATAACCTGCATATTCCATGGCATTCATAATGGTAAGGCTTGAAGGAACCTCATATTTTTTACCATAAAGGTAAATATTTACCATTTTTTCCATAATTTTTTCTCCTTTAATACTCACTTGGAAGTTCTTCCAACTCATCACAGCGGAAGACCGGACCATCTTTGCAAACATATTTTGCGCCAACATTACATCTGCCGCATTTACCAACACCACACTTCATACGAAGTTCAAGTGTTGTGTAAACATTGGTTTTATCAAAACCTATATCACAAAGACCATCAAGTGTAAACTTAATCATAATAGGTGGTCCGCACAAAACGGCTACCTTGTTAGTATCAAATCCAAGCTCTTTAACATAGTTTGGTACAAAACCTACATGTCCATCCCAACCTTCTTGAGCATTATCGATAGTCAAATGAACATTAACACCATTGTCAGTAGACCACTCTTCAATAATCTCTTTGTAATCAAGAAGATCATCTTTACTACGTGAACCATAAACAATATCAATCTTACCGTAACGATCGCGATAATGACGACAATAGTTTATTACCGAACGAAGAGGAGCTAGTCCTACACCACCCGCAATGAACAAAAGGTCCTTACCTGCAAAAACATCATCTACTGGAAATGGTTTGCCATAAGGTCCGCGGATAGTAATTTGCTGACCTGGCTCTGCTTGGTGTAACCAGTCGGTTACACAGCCACATTTTTTAATAGAAAATTCCATATACTCTTCATTTGTTGGTGAAGAAGTAATAGAAAACATCGCTTCGCCCACACCAGGAACCGATAACATTGCGCACTGACCAGGTCTATGATCAAACGCTTTTTTGCCATCAGGAGTTACTACTCTAAAGGTTTTTATGTCAGGTGTATCAATGCGAACATCAGTAATGACACCAATTTTAGGAATTAAAGTTTCATTTATATTATTCATCTTTTTTTCCTCCAATCTTTTTCATTACCTTAACAATATTCATAGATATTGGACATTTTGCAAGACAACGACCACAACCTACGCAACTAAATAATCCATCATTATTTTCAGGATAATACACCAATTTGTGCATAAATCTTTGACGGAAACGTTCTTTTTGAGTTAAGCGGTTGTTACCGTGCGCCATTTTTGTAAAGTCAGAATACATACAAGAATCCCAGCATCTAAAACGAACTACGCCATTACCTGTATTAAAATCTTTAATATCATAGCACTGACAAGTAGGGCAAACAAAGGTACAGGTGCCACAACCAAGACACGCACTTGATAACTCATCCCACTGGGGAGCATTAAAAAGTTCGTTTGTTTTGCCACCACCAAAATCATCTGTTGTAAGATTTTTAAGTGGAAGCTTATCCATAATTGCATTTATCTTAGTCTTTTGTTCAACAACTGCTGCATCATCACAATCTTCTGTAATTGCAGAAATACTGTCTAACAAATCTTTGCCCTTTTGAGTATTAGCCTCAAAGAAAATTTCTGTTTCAGTTTTCCAAGCAGAAATATCACCTGCAGGTTCTGAAGGGTCAATGCCAAAAGTTTTACAAAAACATGTTTCTGAAGGTCTTGTACAAGCTAGCGATATAATGACACCATGATTTCTTCTTGAAGCATAAAAGCTATCAACAGGATCACTTAAAAATACTCGGTCAAGTATATCAAAACTCTTTACATCACAAGCTCTAACTCCAAAGACAACAAAATCTTCTAAAGCTGTTCTTGTATCGATGATTTCAATATTTTTACCTTGTGTTTTAAATTGCATTAAATCTTCTGTCTGTGGAAAGAAGAAATCTTTAGGACTTTTTACTGTATTGAGTTTATCACTCCATACAGTACCTTCTTCCCATTTTTGATATGCAGCGCTACCATCATTTTGTTGGGCAGGAATATAAAGTGATGCGCTTTTTGCTATCTGTGCAAAAACAATATTTATTTTATCAAGAGAACATTTACGCATTGTTATCCCTCCTATCGAAAACTTCACCAGGTTCTAAATCTTCGGTAGTATAGTTAACCAAAGGAGCGCGCATACCAACCTCAGCACCAGCTTGGTATTCACCGTAAAACTCATTCATATCTTTTATGAATTTACGATTAAGCAAATGTAGTGGTATGTTTTGTGGGCACACACGTGAACACTCACCACAGTCGGTACAACGACCTGCAACATGGTACGCACGAATAATGTGAAATAGTTTTTCTTCAAAACTGTTTGCAGGTGATTTGTTTTCAACACCTGAGTTAGGATTATCAAACACACACTTCTCGCAAGTACAAGCCGGACAAGCATCACGACAAGCATTACAACGAATACAACGTGAAAGTTCATTTTGCCAAAAAGCAAATCTTTCATCTGCGCTCATAGCTTCAAGTCGAGCAACCTCATCAAAACGATTTGATTCGATTACATCACCATCTTCGCCTAAAAGCTCATCGTATGCTACGTGTTTTTTACTTTTACAATTTATACAACGTTCTGCCAAAACATCATTAGCTTTTATAACGATTGGCTTTTCATCGTAAAGTGTTGTAATAGTCAAATTATCGTCATTTGCGCCAATTGCTAAAATGCCCTCGCCACAAATTGCCTTTACTTTTGAAACATCAGCCATACCATCGCATGGAATACCAACAACATAAACCTTTTCGCGATCAAAACGATGCTCAGTTAAAAGTTGGTTAAAGCTATATGTATCGCAAGGTTTTAAAAATACAAGAATTTTGCCTTCACATTTACCTGTTTTAGAAACGAGATATTTTGAAAAGTTTGCACCGCAAAAATCGTTGAAAACAAAACCACTATTTAATTCTTCTACTGTGTTAAAAACAGTTGGGGTTACATCATAATCAAATTCACCCATTCCCCAGCCTAAAACACAACTTACAGTTCCGTTTGAAAGGAGTTCTGATGCTTTGCTTACTAATTGTTCACGAGTTATTTTTTGCATCTTAAATCCTCCAATCTCTTGTTTTCGCCAAGTGCAGTTACGGTAGCAACAAAATCATTCATCGTTGCAGCAAATTTCGCACCTTCAGCTGCCGATACCCACTCAACGCGAGTACGTTCTTTTTCGATACCAAGAAAATCTAACATAGAGAAAAGTGCAGCCATACGGCGGCGAGTATAATAGTTACCCGAAGTGTAATGACAGTCGCCTGGGTGACAACCACAAATAATTACACCATCAGCGCCACGCTGAAATGCGCGTAAAATAAACATAGGATTAACACGACATGAGCATGGAACACGAATGATTTTTACATCAGCAGGATATGCCAAACGGTTATTACCAGCAAGGTCAGCACCTGCATAAGAACACCAGTTGCAGCAAAATGCAACAATTAAAGGCTTATATTCATTTACTTGCATATTGCGTCAACCTCCGCCATAATTTGTAGATTTGCAAATCCTTTAAGATCCATAGCACCAGAAGGACAAGCAACTGTACAAGCGCCACAACCCTGACAAACCGCAGGATTAACAACCGCTACTCTTCTTATCTTTGTTGTTCTATCTGGCATACGGAATTCTTTATCTTCATAGCTGATTGCGCCATAAGGACAAACATTTGCACAAGATGAACAACCGTTACACATAAGTTCATTCGAATTAGCAACGCATGGGTTACCAGTGAGTTTATCTTTTGCAAGGAGACCAATAACCTTAGATGCCGCAGCACCTGCCTGTGATACAGTTTCAGGAATATCTTTAGGTCCTTGACAAGCACCTGATAAGAACACACCGGCAGTTGGACTTTCAACAGGACGAAGCTTTGGATGCGCCTCAGTGAAGAAGTCATTAGTATCCATACTAGCAGTGAGCATAGTAGCAAGTGGACGTGCCGATTTGTCTGGCTCAATAGCTGCCGCCAATACAACCAAGTCAGCATCAATATGCAACTGCTTGTTTGCAATAAGGTCAGAAGCCTGAACCTTTAATTTATCGCCTTCAGGAGTTACCTTGCCTACCATACCTTTAATATATTTAACGCCATATTCTTCTACTGCACGGCGATAAAATTCATCAAAGTTTTTACCAGGAGTACGTACATCTATATAGAATACGTAAACTTCAGTATCCGGATATTTATCACGGGTAAGCATTGCGTGTTTTGCAGTATACATACAGCAAATCTTCGAGCAATATTCCTTACCCTTTTCTGCACAAGACTCACAACGAGAGCCTACACACTGCACAAAAACGATGGTATGTGGATGCTTACCATCAGAAGGACGTACCAATTTACCAGCAGATGGACCTGCCGCATTGGTAAGACGCTCAAATTCTAAAGAAGTAATAACGTCTTTTGATTGGTTATATGCAAACTCATCAAACTTGTCCATACTAATTGGATTAAAACCAGTAGCTACAACAATAGCTCCATACTTTTCTTCAATGAATTCATCTTTTTGTGTATAGTCAATAGCACCAGCAGCGCAAACTTTTGAGCAAACACCGCACTTGCCATTTTTAAGCATATTACAAGCGTTAGGGTCAATAGTTGCAACCTTTGGTACAGCCTGTGCAAATGGAATATATATCGCACTACGATTATCCATACCCAAATTAAATTCATTAGGAATTTTCTTCATTGGGCATTTATCTACGCAAGCGCCACAACCAGTACAAATATCTTCCTTAACATATCTCGCATTCTTCTTAATTGTTACATCAAAATTACCTACAAAACCTTGTACATCAGTAACTTCACTATAAGAGAAAATACGTATTTTTTCATTTTGCGCAACATCAACCATCTTAGGTGTCAAAATACAAGCGGCACAGTCGAGTGTTGGGAATGTTTTATCAAGCTGCGCCATTTTACCACCGATGGTAGGTTTCTTTTCAACTATATCTACTTCAAAACCTGCATCAGCAATATCAAGTGCAGTTTGTATACCGGCAATACCACCGCCAATTACTAACGCACGTTTAGTAACTGGTGATTCACCAGGAATTAAAGGCGCATTAAGATTAACCTTAGCAACTGCTGCCTTACCTAAAATAATAGCTTTTTCAGTACCGGTTAATATATCCTTATGTACCCAAGAACATTGTTCACGAATATTGGCAATCTCAACCATATATGGATTCAGACCTGCCGCAGCCGCAGTTTTGCGAAATGTTGCTTCGTGCATTCTTGGTGAACAAGAACATACTACAATACCTGTAAGATTGTGCTCTTTAACCGCATCTTTAATCATATCTTGACCGGCCTGTGAACACATATATTGATAATTGGTGGAAAAGACTACACCAGGTTCGCTTTTCAAGGCTTCTGATACCGCTTCGACATCAACTGTACCTGCAATATTACTACCACACCAACATACAAAAACACCAACTCTTTGCATTTGTCTTTTCCTCCTTTACTTTGTATATTTTCTAAATGCGCTGACAAGCAACTGTTGTGGTGTATCCTCATCAACAATTGCAGGAACATTGTCAGCAATTAAATGATTGGCTCCTTGTTTTCTTGTTGCAGTAAGGCGTACTGCTTCTACAACCTTAGCTGGTTCAACGCCACGAGGACATCTATCTATACAAGCAAAACAAGACAAGCACTTATAAAGTGACTCGGAATTAAGAAGTGGCTCAATATCGCCGCTTTCTACCATATTTACAAATTGATGTGGATGATATTCCATTTCATCGTACGCAGGGCATGTTGCCGAGCATTTACCACATCTCATACATTTACTAACATCTGCGCCACTTATGCGGATAATTTCTTCACGAAGATACTTATTGTTATTCATTTGTATCCTCCTTTACGCCAAGGGCTTCAGCCAAAAGTTCAGTGAAATAAACTACAGGAATATCTGCGCCACTCTTAATAAGATTGTATTTACAAAGAGGACATGCAGTTATAATCATCTGAGCACCTGCAGCCTTCGCATTATCTATGATTGAAATACTGTTTTTCTTTGCAGCATCTGGGCTTTCTACCGAAATATAACCGCCACAGCATTCATTTCGTTTTGCGTAAACTACTGCATCTGCACCAAGAGATTTAATAAAATCTTCCATGATAGTAGGATTTTCTGGGTCATCCATCTTCATAACTTTGTTAGGACGTAATAATAAACAGCCATAATATGCAGCTATTTTTTTACCCTTAAGGCTGTTTACAACCTTTTCTTTTATAGCATCAAAACCTACCAAATCACGCAACATTTCAAGATAGTGATAAACCTCAGTTTCTCCCAAATATGTGCCATCGTTAGCCATATATCGGTTAACCTTGTCAGCAAACTGTGAATTAGTTTGCATTGCATGATTTGTCTGCTTAATAACGTTATGACAAGCAGAGCAAACCGTTACCAACGGTTGCTCTTTATCACCTGCATATTTCAATGCGCGAACTGATGAAAGTTTTGTAGCAACTTCATCATTTGCGGTTGTAAAAACACCGCCGCAACATTGCCAGTTTTCAATTTCTTCTAGAGTAACACCTAAAACTTCAGCAGCCTTGTATGCATACATATCAAGATCTTTTGCTTTGTTTTTTAAAGTGCATCCAGGGAAATAACTAACCTTCATTTATGTTACCTCCGATTTATACCATCTGTTCAGGATGGAAAACCTCGTCAAATTTTTCAGCTGTCAAGAAACCAAGTTCTACACAAGCTTCTTTTAGTGAAATGTTGTCTTTAAATGCCTTTTTAGCAGTCTTTGCTGCATTTTCATAACCGATATATGGGTTAAGAGCAGTAACAAGCATCAAAGAGTTGTGCAAGTTATGATGCATTTTTTCTTTATTTGCCTTAATACCTACTGCACAGTTTTTGTTGAATGACACAATTGCTTCAGCCAAAAGACGTGAAGACTGTAAGAAATTATAGATACATACAGGCATAAATACATTAAGTTCAAAGTTACCTTGAGATGCAGCCATACCAATAGCAACATCGTTACCCATTACTTGAACTGCAACCATTGTTACAGCTTCACACTGGGTTGGGTTAACCTTACCAGGCATAATTGATGAGCCTGGCTCATTTTCAGGAATAAAGATTTCGCCAAGACCATCACGTGGGCCTGATGCCAACCAACGAACGTCATTAGCTATCTTCATCATATCACAAGCAAGTGCTTTAACTGCGCCATGAGCAAATACAAGTTCATCCTTAGAAGTAAGAGCGTGGAATTTGTTTGCTGCTGTAACAAACTTTTTACCTGTAATTTTTGAAACTTCTTCAGCAACACCTGTGTCAAAACCTTTTGGGGCATTAAGACCTGTACCAACGGCAGTACCGCCCAAAGCTAATTCGCGAAGTGGGTCAATTGAACGCTTAATAAGTTCAACATCTTTTTCAAGGCTTGAACGCCAACCACTGATTTCCTGGCTAAATGTAATAGGTGTAGCATCCTGAAGATGTGTTCTACCACTCTTAACAATACCTTCGTTTTCTTCTTCAAGTCTTTTGAAGGTTGTAATGAGTTCTTCAACAGCAGGAATAAGTTTATCTTCCAAACTAAGAACTGCCGCAATATGCATTGCAGTTGGGAATGTATCATTAGAAGATTGGCTCATATTTGAGTCATCATTAGGATGTAAAAGAGCCTTGCCAGCAATCTGATTGCCGCGGTTTGCGATAACTTCGTTAGAGTTCATATTAGACTGTGTACCTGAACCTGTTTGCCATACAACTAGTGGGAAATGACCATTAAGCTCACCTGCCATAATCTCATCGCAAGCTGCTTTAATAGCCTCTAATTTTTCAGCAGTCATTTTTTCAGGACGCAAGGTGTGATTGGTAATAGCCGCAGCCTTTTTAAGCACACCAAAAGCATGTATTATTTCTTTAGGCATAGTTTCAATTCCTACACCGATTTCAAAGTTTTCATGGCTTCTTTGTGTTTGTGCTGCCCAAAGACGGTCAGCAGGTACTTTCATTTCGCCCATAGAGTCATGTTCAATACGATATTCCATTTTACATAATCCTTTCATTTTTAGATGTTAAGACTGTTTATCAAATCTTTTAAAACTTTTGCACTATTGTGTAATGAAGCCATTTCTTCATCATTAAGTGGAAGCATGATTTTTGCGTGAGCACCTTTATCGCCTACTACATTAAGAAGACTTAGACAAACATCATCAATTCCATATTCACCATTTAACATTGTTGATACTGTAAGTGTAGTATCAATACCACTTAAAAGACATTTACAAATATGGCAAACTGAAATAGAAACCGCATAAAAAGTAGCACCCTTACGCTGAATAATTCTTGCACCTGATTTGCGCATATAATCTTCTACATCACTTAAAACAAATTCAGGGTATACATCCTTTGTTTGAATAGCATCTTTAAATGTTTCAACAGGCACATTAGAAATATTTGCTAATGACCATGGAACAAAAGAACTATCTCCATGTTCACCCAAAACATAAGCGTGTACATTTTTTTGGTTTACTGAGTAATATTCAGAAATTCTTGAACGAAGTCTTGCTGTATCAAGTACGGTACCAGAACCTATAACTCGTTCTTGTGGCAAACCTGTATGTTTAAGAAACACATAAGTCAATACATCAACAGGATTACTAACAATAACATATGTAGCGTTAGGTGCAACAGGAACTATTTTGTCCGCAATACTTTTAATAATATCAACATTAGCCTGTGCAAGATCAAGTCTTGACTGACCTGGTTTTCTTGCCATACCTGATGTAATAACAACGATATCTGAATCCACAGCATCAGCATACGAACCTGCGTAAACAGATACAGGATTACAAAATGAAACACCCTGTCTTATATCGAGAGCTTCACCAAGTGACTTTTCCTCGTTCACGTCAATCATAACAACTTCGGATGCGATTCCCATAATAGTAAGTGTATATGCAATTGTAGAACCTACATTACCCGATCCAATTACAGTAATTTTATTCATAACTTTTCCCCCTAATTTCTTATTTCAAAACAGCAACTGCGTCACTGATTGTCTTTTCAAATGCTTCCCTACCATATTTGTCAACTTCGGCTTTATTTTTCTCAC
Organism: Acutalibacteraceae bacterium; assembly: GCA_045646305.1. Classification (GTDB taxonomy): domain Bacteria; phylum Bacillota; class Clostridia; order Oscillospirales; family Acutalibacteraceae; genus UBA737. The sequence continues at coordinate 44,705 of JAZRKK010000013.1, read as the reverse complement.
CGTGGGTAAGACAACCTGCACCACCGATACAACCACCGACACAAGCCATACCTTCAATAAAGTTAGCATCAAGCACGTTTTTACTCTTTTTAAGAAGTGCCATACGACATTCTTCTATACCATCACAAGCAATAGCTTTCAAATCGAACTCAATATTTTGTTCTTTAAGACCCTGAGCAACAGCATCAGAAAGTCCGCCACTACGAGCAAAAATTCTACCAAAATAAGAAGCGTTATCAAGAACATCTTCACCCAATGTGGTAATGTCAATATCCTTACTGTCATAAAGAGCCTGTAATTCCTCAAAAGTCATAACAGCATCAACATGAGGTTTAACGCTTTCAAGCTGTGCTTCGGCTTTTTTAGCAGTACAAGGTCCTATAAATACAACCTTTGCATCTTTATCAGTTTTCTTAATATATTGTGCAAGTGCCGCCATAGGTGAAAGATTGTGTGATACAAGTGGCAATAAATCAGGAAATGCTGATTTAATATACTGCACAAAAGCAGGACAACACGAACTTGTTAAAAATCCTTTTTCAGCAAGTTCTTGCGATTCGGATTGTGCTACCATATCTGCGCCAAGAGCTGCTTCAATTACAGTAAAGAATCCAAGTTCTTTAAGTCCTGTAATAACCTGACCGAGTTTTGCATAAACAAACTGGCTAGATATAGAAGGAGCTACGATGGCATAAACCTTGTAATTTTTATTATTTTCACTCTTCTTGATCATATCGATTACATCAAGAATATATGACTTATCGGTTATTGCTCCAAATGGACATTGGTATACACAAGCACCACATTGGATACATTTGCTATTATCGATTGCGGCAGCATTATCCTCATTAATAGAAATTGCTTTAACCTTACATGCATTTTGGCATGGTCGTTTTCGATTTATAATAGCTGTAAATGGACAAACCTTTGCGCATTGGCCACACTCAACGCACTTTGACTTATCTATATGAGCCACGTGGTTTTGATCGAATGTAATTGCGCCACGCTTACATACATCTTCGCAACGATGCGCAAGACAGCCACGGCATGAATCAGTTACTTCATATCCTGCTGATGGGCATTCATCACAAGCAATATCGATAACCTCGATTACATTTGGGTTATCTTTATCGCCGCCCATAACCATCTTTATTCGTTCATTTAAAATTGCGCGTTCTTTGTAAACACAACATCTCATTGTAGGTGTTTTACCAGGAACAATAATTTCTGGAATCTTAAGTACATTTTCAAGCAATGTATCTTTCCATGCGTGTCGCGATATTTAAAGAAGCTCTTTATATTTTAAGTGCTGTACCTTTGTATCAAATTTTCTTACTCCCATAATGTTTTCTCCTTAGAAGTAACTTACTTTTATCTTTTTGCCCATTTTTCTAAGGCATTTTGACAACTCATCTACCAAATTCATTTTTATATTAAAGTTAATTGGTAGGTCTGGGTTTTGATGGGCGGGATTAACCGCTCTTCCTACATAAAAGTTAATATCGGTTGCTTCTTCAAACAACAAACGACATATAAGTGATGCACCATCACGATTAAAACTCCAATGCTCATAGTGTTGATTTTCACCGAGATAATCATTCGCGTACTCAAGCACACGATTTACTGTTATAACACCCTCTGTTACTAAATCTACACCCTCAATAGTAGCGGTTGGAGGAATATCACTTTTTTCAAAATTAAGACTTGCTTTAAGTGGTTTGCGCAAAAATTTTGCTGCAATAGAAGATGTTGTTCCACCGCAAATAATGTGTTTTCCTTCTTTTGAGAAGAAAAGTGACATCATTCTATCTGCATCATCACGATTTGAAGGAGGACCAAAAAGCATATTCATTGGTACTCTTTTTCTAATACGAACAACACAAGCAGTCGCATCATCGCCAGGTTTATAACCGTAAAGTTTGTCGCATTCATCTACAAGCATAGTTGATAGCGTTTTGGCTGTATATCCTGCGTGAGAAAGCGATTCCATAAATTCGGCAATTTCTTCTCGCTTCCAACCAAAGTTAAACGCTGTACCTATACCTGCATGTGGACAACCATCACTCATGGCAACAAAAATATCATTTTCTTGCAATTTTATAACTGACTTAAAAATCTTTTTACCACCAATATTCATTTCGGTTTTAGGATAATCCCAAACCTGTTCATCACGTATAATAATGGCGTGTGGGTTATCATACTGAATAAGTTCAGCTACCTGATTGTTCTTAAGGTGAATAATCGTAAATGTAGAGTATGCCACTCCACGAACCGAACAAACCGGCAATGTCGCTGCTATTGTTTCAACACACTCTTCCAAGCTTAGACCTTCAGCCATCATAGTTGAAATAATTTTTGATGTAAGCGTTGAAAGAATACTAGCTTTAACACCGCTACCAAGTCCGTCTGATAATACAATAACAGTTGAATCATCACTAGGCTCTACTATATCAACATGATCTCCACAAAGTTGCTCACCGTGATGATTTATACTTTTGTAACCTATATCAGCACATAAATCATTCATCTTGGATTGACTCCTTTAATTTTGCGAGAGCAATTTTGGTTTCGGCCGCAGTTTCACCAAGAAGTGAAGCGATTTCTTGAACAATACGCATTTGTTTGTCTACAACCTTATCGGCAACCTCAATAGTCTGTCGGCTAATACTTTCTTTCTTTTCACGCTCGTTTTGTTCATCTGTAACATCACGCATAATAGCAACCATCAAGTGAGTATCTTTATCATAAACAACAGATTGCTCAACAAAACGATTGTATTCTGCTAAGTATACTCGCTCATCGCGAACATCTCGACCTGTTTTCAAAACATTCATAAACACAGTAGGATCAAGAATACGAATTACTTGATCACCAAGAACATCATTTGCCGAGCGAATATTCATCATTCTTCTTGCAGAATTGTTAATTTGCTGAACTTCAAGATTTTCGTTAAGAACAATAAGACCATTTGGTGAATTATTAACGATTGTATCTGAGAAACTTTCAGCCTTATCTTTAAGGAATGGTAAACACATTGAAATTTCCGCTTTGCCTTGAATAATAGCAACTGCCTTTTCTCGACAAGTATTGTAACCGCAAGAACCACAGTTAAGCTCTTGTGAAGGCTTAAATTTGCCCATCTGTCTTAAAATATTTTGTATTTCTATATCAGATGGCATCTGTGAACGCTGTTCAATATATTCAAAATTCTTTTGAAGATCAGATGTTTTAGGCTGTGTAACTTCAAAATCTTTTTCGCCAGCATAATTTGCTATTGTAATATAGTCTCTTACTGTTTCGGTACGATGATATTTTTCCATTACAGGTCCACCGACACAACTACCTACACAAGCAGACATTTCAATAAAGCACTTACTAATATTGCCATTAAGTATATCTTTTATGGCCGCAATACAGTTATCAACACCATCGAGCGCTAGATAAGTATAACCCGGTATATCCTGTGCCATAGTTTTAAGTACTCCGCCCGTTGTTGGGAAGAAACGTGCGCGTGAGTTTTGCTCGTTGTCACTTTCTACCTCAAGGGCTATACCTTCCGCTTCTAACCATTTTGTCAATTCTTCAAAGGTAAGAACCGCATCAACAATACCTTCGTAATGTTCAGCTTCATCTTTCTTTGCAACGCAAGGTCCTATAAATACAGTCTTTGCGTTTGGCATTCTCTTTTTAATATCCATACAGTGCGCTTGCATCGGTGACACAACATCAGCCAAATACGCAAGTGCCTGTGGAAAATGTTTTTGTATTAAAAGATTTATAGAATGGCAACATGAAGAAATCACAACATCTCTTTCATCTTCACGAAGCATTCTTTCATATTCGTTTTTAACAATAGTAGCACCTATTGCAGTTTCTTCAACATCGTAAAAACCTAACTGCTTTAATGCCTTGCGCATGATGCTAATTCCAACACCATCATAGTTAGCAATAAAAGAAGGAGCCAAACTTACGATAACAGGGTCACCACTTTGTAAAAGAACCTTTGCTTTTTCGGTTTCATTAACAATCTGCTTAGCATCTTGCGGACATACAACAAAGCATTGACCACACAAAATGCACTCGTTACCTATAATGTGGGCCTGATTTCCTGAAAAGCGAATTGCCTTAACGGGACAATGGCGTATACATTTATAACAGTTTTTACAGTTGGATTTTTTTAAAGTCAAACAATTTGGCATATCCCGTTACACCTTTCCTAATTTGCTAAGTACCTGTTCACTAAAAAACTCTTTAAAATTCTCTTTGGTAACACCAACGTGAATATCATCATCAACTTGAATAGTAACACCAACACGATTACACTTACCAATACAAAAACTACCCGCAAGTGTAACATCGTTTTCAAGATGATATTCCTCTACTGCCTTTTGCAAAAGTTCTACAATCTCGGGTGAACCCTTTAGATGACAAGAACTTCCTACACAAACTTGAATAATCATATCTGCTTATACCTTTGCTTTAATGTTTTCTTGGAAGAAATCAAACGCGCTATCTGGGGTTACTGAATAAAACTCTTCATCAACTGTTACGCAAACACCTTGTTGACATTTACCCATACAAAAAGTACCTGTAAGTTCTACCTTTTCTCCAAGATTATTTTCGCTAATAAGTTGTTGTAACTGCTCTACTACCTGACGTGAACCTTTCACATGGCAAGAACTACCAATACATACTGTAACTTTCATTATTTTTCCTCCTGAAACTTTTATATCATTTTAAGATTTATCGTTTAACATTTCTTGACTACGAGATAGTTGATTTCTTAAATGAGCCAAAGACAATGCTAAGTTTTCGTTTTGAAGTAAAACGCCTTGTGGAACCTGTAACTTACAAGGAGCAAAATTCCATATAGCTGTTATTCCGCTTTTTATCATTTGGTCGCATACATCCTGTGCCGAACCTTCACCAACCGTGATAATTCCGAGAGAAATATTATGCTCTTTACAAAAAGTGTCAAATTGATTAATAGGTAAAATTTCGGTCCTTGAATCCAAACTAATAACTCTATCATTTGAGTCAAAAGCTGCTACAATTTTAACGCCAAAATGCTCAAAGCCATCATATTGAAGTAAAGCTCGCCCTAATCTTCCCGCGCCTACCAAAACTGCGCAAGTTAACTTGTTGTAACCCAAACAATCCTCTAACTGACCTATCAGTACATCAGTTTCATATCCTAGTCGAGGTTTCCCTGCACCGCTAACCATAGCAAGATCTTTTCTTACTTGTACCTCGCCAAGTTTTAATTCTTTTGAAATGGTCGTTGCCGATATGTAAGGAACTTTGTCCGGAGACAACTCTTTGAGAAAATTAAGATACCTAGGAATTCTACCCAAAGTGGCTTTTGAAATAGAAGCATTTTCCATCCATACGCCTCCTATTACTTAGCCTGAAATAATATGGTGTTTAATAAAGTTTTTCAAAATCAGTATCGATAATATCGATACAAATAGTATCGATTGTTTTAAATAAACCTATCCACAATATTTCAATCCTACGTATTATATCATTTAGCACGGATAAAATCAATAGTTTTAACTAATATTTTTACAAATTTCGATTATTAAATTAAATTTAAGCTCACAGTTTATTGACTGTAAATATTTTATATGTTATATTCATAAAAAAGCACAAAGGATTTTTTATGAATACCATAGTTCCGGATTATTACAATCAGTTTAAATGCATTGCTGACAAATGCCAACATAGTTGTTGCATTGGTTGGGAAATAGATATTGATGATGCTACATTCGAAAAATACAATAATCTTGATGGCAATTTCGCTTTAAAGTTAAAAAGCAAAATAGAAATTATCGACTCGCCGCATTTTAAGTTAGACATTAATGAACGTTGTCCATTTTTAAATAAAAAAGGACTGTGCGATATCATTACCAATTTAGGCGAAGATATGTTGTGTCAAATTTGTAGTGACCATCCTCGCTTTAGAAACTTTTATGAAGAATATACCGAAGTAGGACTCGGGCTTTGTTGTGAGGCTGCCGCTAGAATAATACTTTCAAGCAAGAAAAAAACCACACTTAATTTACCAAGTGAATTGTTACAATCCCCCATTATTAAGTTTAGAGAAAATCTTTTTGATATTATTCAAGATAGAACATTTACTATTGATGAACGAATAGATAATATGCTAATGTTTATTGATACTCAGTTACCAAGTGACATAAACTGGTATGACATTTTTAACAACCTTGAAAAATTAGATAAAGCTTGGGACAATTATTTACTACGAATAAAAAATGGAATTAACTCACCCAGTAAAGATAACTCGCTCGATATCGCTTATGAGCAACTTATAGTTTATATAATTTTTAGACATTTCACCGACTGCCAATATGATGAAATGCTTAGAGAACGCGTCTTGTTCGCAGCGCTTATATACAAAGTTATTAAAACTATGAATACTGCAAACACACTTGATCAACTTATTGAAATTGCCCGACTTTATTCTTGCGAAATAGAGTATTCTGATGAAAATATAAACACCCTGCTCTCAATATTAAGCTAACAAAAAACACCGACTCGGATGAGTCGGTGTTTTTGTTAAACATTTTCTTTTGTTATAACCTTTTTTTGCCAAGATTTTTGGTTGCACTTTGGACATCTCATATATCTTGTTCTGCCCATGTGCATTGCAAAAAACATAGTCTTAAAATTGGGTATATATCTATGTCCGCATTCTTGACATTCATAATACCCCGCAATCTGCTCTATCTTTACAGCATAAATAAATCCTATCATTGCAGGAATAAATCCCGAAAATACAACCAACAATCTTAACCAGTCTTTCATCGGAAAATATGCTCCAATAATTATTGGCACAAACAAAATTATAACAGAAAAGATACCAATAACACATTCAAGCACAAGTAATCTTTTGTCGCTTTCTTCCTTTTCTTTTACCAATTCAATTAGTTTGTTTTCCATTTCTTTATTGTAGTCTTCCATCAAAACTACCTCCCCACAAAGCAAGTCATTTACTGTGATTTCAAGAAGGCTGCAAAGTTCGAGCATAATCGAAGAATCCGGCAATGACTTGCCTGTTTCCCATTTTGATATCGCTCTATCAGTAATATTAAGTTTTTCTGCCAACTGCATTTGGGTAAGATTTTGCCTTTTTCTGCACTCGGCGATAAACTTTCCTATTTTTATCTGATTCATATTCTTGCCTCCTTTATCTTCAATATAAGCACTTTGTGATTAAAAGTCTACAAACTGTTAGTTGAGTTACTCATACCAAGGCAGTTCGACCACCATTTTTGTGTGATTTGTAGCCAATATTATCTTATCAAAAATATCGGTGGTTTTAATTTTCATACTTGTAGTATTAACACAAGGATGACAGCCTATATACTCATCGTTTAAAATATCTTTATCAACAAGCAATCTCACTACACAATCAGCATCATTCATAAGTCCTAAAACACTTACCGAGCCTGGTGTTATATCGAGATATTTAAGCATTGCTTCACCATCCGCAAATGACAACCTAGCAGAGTTGATTTGTGAAGTTAGGTCTTTGGTTTTAAATGGCTTATTGGCTGGCATCATTAAAAGATAAAAATCTGTTTTTTGGCGATTACATAAAAATAAATTTTTACATATCGTGCACCCTAACGCCTTATCAATTGATTCACACGCTTCCATAGTATCAGCAGGCATATCACGGTGATCAACACGATAATATTCTATATCTAGCTCATCCAAAAAATCGTAACATCTTACTTCTTTGCTCTCTCGGCCAACAATATTTTGAGGTCTACCCTTTTCTAAATTTAATTTCATAATAACATCCCTTTAAAATGATATGTACTCGCCCAAATGGAAAGAGTAAATCACCTTTTCCTTAACCGGTTTAGAAAAAATCTTTTCTGCCGCAGTTGAATAAATACTTAGCTGTTCTCCATAACAATCAACAAGTTGTTGTAAATTATCTACCTTGTCAGTTTTAAAATCGAGAACAACTATACCATCATCTTCTGCAAAACATAGGTCAACCGCGCCCTGCACTATTATATTTGCATCTTTAAACTTTTCATCAAGTGTATTATCTATGCGTAATGCAGGAATTTCACTAAGAAAACGCATTTCGCGCCTTACTTCATTAGCCGATAAAATTCTCTTATACAAATTACTATTAAAGAAAGTTTTTATAGCCGATACATCAACGCTTGCCGCCTCTTGCTCGGTAATAAACTTCCACTCTATAAGTCTATCGATTTCCGAATCTACATCTATACCTTGTTCAAATTTTATAAACTGCATAATATGATGTGTTGCCGTACCACGCGCCGCACCTGAAAGTTTGTTACCAAGCATAAATTCAGGTTTTTCACTAAAAGCAAATCTATTATCCTCGGCAGAATGCACTAATCGCGAAACAGAAGCCTTTGCCTGTATATAACGAAGTTGTTCATAAGGATATTCATAACTAATGTTTGACTTGATTTTATCCATAAAATCAAGATTACACATTTTATCTTTTTGTGAATTATCTTGGTTAACTACATTATTACTTAAAGATGAAGAATGTATAAAAATTTCAAACTTAAAATCATCTTTGTCGACTTTTGCACAAACATCAGCATCTGAGTAAGCGATTAATTTTTCACCCTGTGGATGAAGCAAAGAAGCCGACAAAATCCAATCGCTCATGCTACGACTATTCTCTAATATTTCACGACTTATAACAGGCGGATTCTCCGAAATTTGACCCGCTAACTTTTGGAGTTTGTTTTCCAAATTTTTCGCAGAACAAACAATACACAACCTATCAACAGCTCTAGTCATAGCAACATATAAAAGTCGCAATTTTTCCTCAACTGTTTTCGAACGAGCTATATCAGAAATAATAGTATGCCCTAGCATTTGTATGTCACAACCGGCATCTTCATCATAATATTTAAATGCAATTCCACCTTTTTCGGAAAATAAAACTCTGCTAATTGAATCGGCGTTATTGATTTGTGATGATAAATTTGCCAAAATACATACCGGAAATTGTAGTCCCTTAGAATTATGCATAGACATAATTTTTACAGCACATTCCCCGTTGGAAGCCCCTGTTTTAAAACTGGTATCAGGAAGAGATTTCATATATTTTATGAAACCATAAATTCCCCCACTAGTACTATCTACATATCCTTTTGCAAATTTAATTAACAACAAAAGATTTGCACGTTTTTGTTTACCACCATCAAAGGATGACATCACATTTAAAATATCAGTAGAATAAAGCAATTTTGAAATAAGTCTGTCAACCGACAATACTGCCGCTTCGCGCCTATATTCTGATAATTTTTTTATAAAATCAGTTGCCTTTTTATCTCCTAACTCGCTATATGAAACCACAGCGGAATAAAGTGGTCCTCGCTTTTGATTAGCCCTAATTTTTGCCATTTCATCAGCACTAAACGCAAATATAGGCGACATCATAAGTGCAAGTAATTCGACATCGCATTTTGGATTATCAATAACCTGTAATAAAGACATAATGGTTGAAATTTCATAACTTTCTAAATATGAATCTCCACCAAGTGCCACAGGTATTCCATAACTGGACAACACTTCCGCAATAACAGCGGCCTTATCTTTCACCTTGTCAAGCAGTATAGCAAAATCACTATATTTTGCATTTCTCAAAACATCGCCATCACTAATAACTGCGCCCTCGTTCATTATAGAAATAATGTGTTCTGCTATTTTTTTCGCTTCACATTCAAGTAGGTCTTCACTACTTTCATCGCCATATTTATCGACTACCCAAAGTTCAGCAGTAGGAGCGTCACTTTTTGGGAAACTTCCACTAGCATTAAGCGTTTCCTCATCGTTATAAATTATATTTCCACATTGACCTGCCATAAAGAAACGAAAAAAGAAATTAACCGCATCACAAACACCTTTTCGACTTCTGAAATTATCAGACAAAATTATCTTTTTTGAATCTTTTTCATTAGCAATATCAATAGAAATATATTCGTTCTTTTTCTTTAAAAAGTTTTCAGGATTAGAGCCTCTAAAACCATAAATACTTTGTTTTACATCACCTACAACAAAAAGTTTTTCCTCACGATTTGAAAGTACGTAAAACAGCATATTTTGCAAATCATTTACATCTTGGAACTCATCGACCAAAACCTCATCATAACGATCACAAAGTTCTTGCGCTTCATCACGTATTACAACTTCACCGTTTTTATATTCGCAAAGAAGATTTAACGCCAATTGTTCCATATTATAAAATGTAAAAGCATTTTCCTGACGAAAAGCATCAAATAGATGTTTATCATAACCTTTTATAATTTCTACTAACAGTTTTACAGCACCGCTGTTTTGTGAAATACTGTTTTGCATTTGCTCACGAGTAAGGCAAAACATTTCACACAATTCACTTAATATTTCACTTAATTTCTTTTTATTGTCTTTAAAAACATTCGCATAAAAATCATCTTTATTTCCGGCAGGAACACTTTTAAGCGATGTTGTATTTAATGCTGAATAAAAGTCATTCCATACCCTGCTATCGCAAAATTTCTCAAGCTGTAAAAATGCATTTGCTACATCACTTGCATACGCAATATATTTATCATCATTTTTTTCGACATACTGTGCGCTTTCTTGCATTTTTTCAATACAGTTTTGAGCATTTTTAATCTGCTTTTTTGCAAGTTTAAATGCCATATCATACCACTGATTACCTATATCAAAAGCTGTGATGTACGGAGATAAAAGACTGTCAATAAAATTTTGTGGAAAAGGTAATTGCTGACTATATAGATATATTCTATTTACAAGTTCTGTAAGATTTTTTTCATCATATTCACAATTTGTAAGTTCCAAAAGTTTTATAAAATCGTCTGATGGATTTTCTAAATATTCTGCAATAAGTTTAGTCATTACGCTATTGCAAAGTTTTCCTTGGCTAGAACCATCACTTATTTTAAAATCTGGCTCAATACCACATTTTTCAAAATTTTCACGAACAAGTTTAATACAAAAAGAATCTATTGTGCAAATATCAGCGCTACTGAGTAAATATTTTTGTCTTTGCAATGCAACATCATTAGGATTTTTTTGTATTTCCTCATAAAGTCTTTTCTCTATTCGGCTTCTCATTTCAGCCGCAGCAGCATTAGTAAAGGTGACTATTAGCAATCGGTCAGCAGTAATGCTAGATTTTTTGTCAGTTAGCATATTGATAACTCGTTCTACAAGCACAGCTGTTTTACCCGAACCAGCAGCCGCAGATACCAGAACATTGCCCTTTGTTTCAATTGCCTTTTTTTGTTGTTGGGTAGGCTTAAATGCCATCTTTACTCACCTGCCTTTTTATCTCGTCAAATACTTCTTGATTTGTAAGTTTTGGAACTGATTTGTTAACCTTGTTTTCATTTCTGCAAATACTTTGATATTCGCAATATTTGCACGCTCCACTATCAAGTCCATCTACCGGATCTGCAGCTATATCACCGCTATATATTGTCTCGCCTGTACGCTTTAATTTGCTTTCAATAAATTCAAAAATTTCATCAAAAGACTCTTGGTTTATATAACTATCAGAAGGAGATTTTTCAGAATATTTAGGTATAAATTCACCCTTGTTTTCCTTATCCATTGCGTATACTAATGACTCATCTGCAGCAATAAGCCCGTTCATTCGGCGCGCAGATTTAGAATTAGATTTATCACGACTTGCAGGCATATAAAATATACCAGCAGCTTTTCCACCAAATTTTTCATTTTTTGATACTGCATACAAATATATAAGCATTTGCATATTTTGTCCAAACAGTATGTCCGGTAAACGAAAATCTCGATGTCCTGTTTTATAATCAACAATTCTTATATAACCATTCCACTCATCAAGTCGGTCTACAACGCCAATCAATTCTAGTGTGCCGCAGTTTTCAATCGGAATTTTAATTTCTGGCATATCGCCATCGAATCCAATTTTTAATTCACATTTTATAGGATTAAAATCGCTTTGCGCAAACTCAAGTGCCAAACGCGCCACCACAAATTTGAGGGTGCGTTTTATAGTAGATACAAGATATTTAAGATATGGCGTTTCTATATCACTATAACCTGCTATTAAATTAAGATATTCATCAGTATATTGATCTACCAACGCATTGATTTGTTCTTGGCCTAAATTGCCCAAACCCTTGCCGTGGTCTTCAACTGCTCTTTGCAATACGTAATGAACGATAGTACCTCGTTGCATTGCATTAAATTCAGCCGGTTGTAAACGTTCGACTTTTAATCCATAACGACAAAAATACATAAAACGGCAACGATTAAAAGTATCAAACTTTGATGGTGACATAACTATTTTATTACCAAAAAGTTGCTTAGCTGTATCTTCAGATATGGAATAATCTTTGCGCTCACGACAGTTAATAACATTATTAACCCTATCAGCCATATTTGTATCTTTTAAAACTTCAGTCAAAGTAATTACATCACTGTCATCATTAGATATGCTGCTACAAAATTGGGAAAAAGCATCCTCTAGCGTTTCGGGAAGATTGTTTTCACTTAACTTGGATGGCTCACTAAAGTGAGCACAGTTAAATCTATTTAAAATATCAATGACAAACGTAGAAGCCTCAGCAACATTGCTATCAATACTGGCAGAGTAACTAATGCAAACACCATCCGAAGCACAGCATAAGTTGCTATATAGCAAACACTCTTCATCTACTGCTAGTGAAAAAATTCTATTAGGTATATCTAACCCCAGTGTTATCAATTTTTCTCGTTCGCTATTAGCAAACAATCCAGCACTTTCTTGCATACGTGGAAATACACCCTGATTTGCGCCCATAATAAAAGCATATTTAGGTCTTGATGGTCTAATTCGATCGGCCTCGCCAAATATTGCTTCGTCTATCATTTGTGGAATTAATCCAACTGTTTCAAGTGATAAAGCCATGTCAAGCGCATCGCAAAATTCTTTTTTAGAAATTTGACCATCACCAAAGCATACACTAAGGCTGTTTAAAATTTTCATTATACTTCCCCAAGACTGGCGTATTGCATCACTATACATTACATCTGAGGTATATTGTTTTGAAAAAACCTTAAAATTCTCTGCTAAATTACATTCATCAAACAAACACACCAAAGCACGCGCCATATCTTGCGCGGTACCTTTAAAGTTATTTTTTAATTTTTCAAGAGGCTCTATTGCAATTTTGCGAAGCGAATTAATTTGTTCTAAAACACGAACAGCATCATCATCTAAACTTCCATTAGCGGTGAAACCATTTGGATCCATAGTCCACTCTTTTAACCAACCATCAGCTTCTATGCCCCATAAATATGTATAGTTTTCAAGAGTTGCAATTTGTTCAAAACTCAACAAATTAACTCCCGATTTATGAAAACGAAGTATATTTTCAGTAGTGAAATTTTTAGCGGTATTTGCCGCAGATTTAAGCGCAACAGCTGTTGGCATTGAACTTAAAGGTATTCGTTTATCAATAAAACAGCTTATATTATTTTTTTGACAAGCAACCTCTAATGCGTTTTCATAATGTGTTGTATCACGTGCTATTATTACAAAATCGCTGTATTTAACACCTGTTTCTCTTACAATTCTTTTTATATTTCTTGCAACAAAATCTGCCTCATTGTAAACACTATCAGCTCGGCATATAGTAATATTTTTGCACTCACCATTATAATCAGTGCTTCCGGTTGCCATAAATTCTTCAAGGGCAGATAATTCCTCATAAGCATAATTTTTTGTTTTAAGTATTACATCTTCATCTAATTGTACGGCAAATTTTTGAGCAATTGCAGCTATACGATTTTTTACTTTTTTAATATTAGAAAATATGCCAAATTCTCGCGTATCTTGTGGGTCATCAATCAATGTTATTGTAACATTTTTAGCCTGCGATATAATTCTTTCAAGGATCATATACTGTTGACCTGAAAAACTTTTAAAAGAATCTATAAAAACTGTTTTATTTTCAAAATATTTATATTTTTCTAAAGCATAATAAAGTTTTGTAAGGCGGTCAGTATTATCTATAAACTTTTCAGCAATAAGTGCATCATAATTTTCGTAAACTAACGCAGTATCTAAAAGCTTTAATTTTAGTTGTTCATCATCAGTATTATCGGCAGCATCACGCAAATCCTCTACTGATATAAAATTCATTTTAAATTCAGATATAGTATCAATCATAAGTCGAGCAAAACTGGTCGAAGCAGCATACTTTTTAAAGCGAAGCAAATCATCTTTACAAAGTTTTATCGCTCTATTCATAAGTATTACTCTGTCAGCATCTGTAATGCCTTCGCCACAAACTCCACCTGCTATGCGTTCAATTTCATCACAAAGGCGTGTAAAACTTATTACCGATACTTGTTGTGCTGCTTTGTCACCCACGACATCTAAAATATTTTTTTCACTCTCAAATGAAAATTGTTCCGGTACCAAAAGAACGGGGATTTCGCCATTTGAAATACACTTCGCAATTTCTTGAGTCACTGTATATGTTTTTCCGCTTGAAGCACGACCTAAAATGAATTGTAACATATGTACACCGCCTTTAAAATCATTTTACCACAAATGCCTTTATAACACAATTATAAATATTTTAATGCGACAAATTAGGGACACTAAAAACTATTGAATATTTTTTTCTTATGACATATAATATTTGTCAGGTGATATTATGAAAACAAGTTGCATAAAAACTGAAGCAGAAAATATAATAAATGAACTTATAAAAGCATCCAACATCAATTCGGGTGAACTTTTAGTAATAGGTTGCTCATCAAGTGAAATTGTTGGAAAAGAAATCGGAAAAGCATCAAGCATTGATGCCGCGCAAGAAGTATTTAATGGTATATATCCTGTATTAAAAGAAAAAGGAATATGTCTTGCCGCGCAGTGCTGTGAGCATCTAAATCGCGCACTCATAATCGAAAAAGAAGTAGCCGATAAATTTGGATATGAAATAGTAAATGTTATGCCTATGCCAAAGGCAGGTGGCTCATTTGCAACAACCGTTTGGAACAATATGCAAAATCCCGTTGCGGTCGAACATATAAAAGCCGCGGCAGGCCTTGACATAGGCAACACTCTTATCGGTATGCACTTAAAAGAAGTCGCAGTGCCTGTAAGACTATCCGTTAACAAAATTGGCGAAGCACCAATTGTCTGTGCTAGAACTAGACCTAAATTTATAGGTGGAGAAAGAGCTTTTTACTGCGACAATTTAAAATAAAATTAAAGCACCATCTAACAATGTTAGGTGGTGCTTTCTTTTATATACTTTCTTGATTTTCTTCCTTAATCATTTGCATTTTTTCTATACAACTTTTACAAACTAACTGATTTTCAAATTCTATGCAATCTTCTTCACTGCTACAAAAAACACAAGTAGGCTTATGCTTTTTAAGCACAACACAATCTTCTTGCATATAAATTTCAAATTCATCTACGCCTTCAGTCATATCAAGAAATTTTCGAATTTCTTTGGGTATAACTACTCTACCCATATTATCAAGACCTCGTATAATTCCTGTGGATTTCATAATTAAATCTCCTATTTTATAGTCCAGTCAATTGGCGTTTGACCACTTGAAAGCAAAATCTCATTAGTTTTTGAGAAATGTTTACATCCAAAAAATCCATTATAAGCTGAAAGTGGGCTTGGATGTACAGTTATAAGTTTTTGGTGCAGTGGATTTTTGATAATCTCTGCCTTTTTACGAGCATTTGCTCCCCAAAGTAAAAATACTATGGGTGTTTGCTTTTTATCAAGCTCTGCAATTACCCTATCAGTAAAATGCTCCCACCCCATACCTTTATGACTGTTTGGCGTTGCCTCGCGAACAGTAAGTACTGTATTAAGCAACAGCACACCTTGTTGCGCCCAAGCAGTAAGTTCGCCATGGTTTGGTATTTCAAAACTTATATCTTCATGAAGCTCTTTATAGATATTTTTAAGTGATGGAGGTGGATCTATTCCTTTTTGCACAGAAAAACAAAGTCCGTGTGCCTGTCCTGCTCCGTGATATGGATCTTGTCCGATTATAACTACCTTTGTATTTTCAAAAGAAGTATAGCGCAAAGCATTAAAAATATCATTCATGTTAGGATAAATGGTGCGACTTGAATATTCTGTTTTTAAAAAACTACGCAAATTTTGATAATAAGGCTTTTGCCATTCATCAGCTAAAATATTGTCCCAATCATTACCTAAATTAACCATACTATCACCTTAAATTATATCATATACCTCTACAATACCACTAGAATGATAAAGCGATGGTGTAATCATTATTGAATATCCTCGACCATTATCACTTGTCCACTCAACTGAGTGTTTACGCGGCACAGCACAAGCTCCTAAAAGCATCATAATTGCTCCTCCGTGCATCACAACACCCGCACTTGTAACATCATTTTGCATCATATCACGCACAATCATATTAAGCGCAAGTGCTTGTCGTTTTACAAAATTTTGTGTTGTTTCTCCACCTGAAGGTGCTTCTAATTTGCCACTTGTCCAATCAAGATATTCAGGCATAAGTTCAAGTTGTTCAGCAGTTTTACCCTCAAATTCGCCAAAATCATACTCGGTAAGTTCATCAATAACATGCGCTTCAAAACCAGGATAAATTATATTAGCACTTTGTTTGCATCTAAGCATCGGGCTTGTGTAAAGTCGCTCAATATCCGGATATTCAACCACTTCTTTCATTTGTTGAAGTTCGCGTACGCCTTCTGGAGAAAGTGGTAAATCGGTACGATTGCCGATATACATACCAGCTGTGTTCGCATCGGTAGCGCCGTGACGAATAAGGTGTATTTTATAAGTTCTCATTCTAACAACTCCGTAATAATACTATTTGAAATAAGCATACCGCTATCGGTTAACGATATGCGTGGCAAATCAGCCTTTAGATAACCCGCTTTTTGAAGTAGGTCTATTTTTGTTTTTATATTTTGTGGTATTTCGCCATAAATTTGTGACATATCCACTCCATCAGAAAGTCGTAAACCTAACATCAATTTTTCTTCCCTAGTTCCCGACTCACCATCTGATACAATGCTTTGATTTTTTATAAATCCTTGCAAATCACGTGGATAATAAAAACGTTTACCATCAATACACGAGTGTGCGGCAGGCCCTATTCCTAAATAATCGTGACCTGTCCAATATTTCATATTATGATGACTTTCTCTATCATTAATAGAAAAATTAGATATTTCATAATGATTATACCCATTTTGTTCAAAACATTCGCACATATACAAATACTGTTGAGCTGCATCATCGTCATCTGGTAAATTCAAAGTATCATACTTTTTTGAAAAAACAGTATTTTGTTCAACCTTTAATATATAAGATGATATGTGTTCAGGATTTAAAGCCAACATAAAATCAATATCTCTTTTTAACGAATCCAAATTACTATTTGGCAAAGCAATCATAAGATCTACCGAAATATTATCAAATCCTAAATCACGAGCCGTTTTAACAGTAGTCAAAACATCATTTGTAGTATGTGTTCTGCCTAAAAGTTTAAGAGTATCATCGCAACCAGACTGAACGCCTATTGACAATCTGTTTACTCCCGCCATCTTCGCAAATTGTAAGAAATTATCGCTTGAAGATGGATTTACCTCTACTGTAAATTCAGCATCATCTAAAATCAAAAAATTTTCTTTTATACAATTTATCAGTGGTAAAATTTCATCTTGTAACAAAGATGGTGTTCCACCACCTATATAAATAGTATCAATGGGGCGGTTTAGTTTGCCGCCCCATTTTTTTATTTCACCTTTAAGCGCCTGTAAATAAACAGCTAAAGTGTCTTTATTATAAAACGCTGAGTAAAAATCGCAATAATTGCATTTTCTCTCACAAAAAGGTATGTGAATATAAAGTCCTAACGGATTAGTCAAGAATTTCACCTATGCAACTACTAGGTACACAAGCCGCTTTTGCTCCAACAGTATCAATATGCATAGCAAGAGCATAGCTATCGCTAACACGTGCAATAACATCACCAAAAATAAGTGCTCTGCCTTCGGTAGGGATTTTAACGCTAACAATCTGCTTGTCAACAATACCGTATTTTTCGCCATCTGCACAAGTCATATGTATATGACGCTTTGCTGCGATAACACCCTCTGTAAGTTCAACTTCGCCACAAGGACCAACAAGTTTACATGCGCCACTACCTGCAACATCGCCTGACTCACGAATAGGAGCCTGAACGCCAATTGTACGAGCATCAGTAAGTGAAAGCTCTACCTGGTCAGCAGGACGGCAAGGACCAAGGATTGAAGCTTTAAGGCTTCCCTTTGGACCAACAACAGTTACCTTTTCTTCACAAGCAAATTGACCTGGTTGTGAAAGGTCTTTTTTGTTTGTTAGAGTGTGACCTGCACCAAAAAGTGTTTCAAGTGTTTCTTTTGTTACATGCACGTGACGTGCTGAAATTTCAACTAATACTTCCTTTTTCATTGTAAAAATCTCCTTTATTTTTTCAAGTAGAGTTATTCTACCATAATTTGACATAATTTGCAAGTGTATACTACACTTTCATTCTAAGCATTGAACCTTTTTTAACTTCCTTTTCAAAAGGAATTCTTATTTGCATCATTGGCTGATATGCACTTTCAATTTGCTTACCTTTTTCATCATACAATACGGTAGTATCGACACTAAAAGGTATGCTACCTGCCTCAAGGCAATCAAGCTGTGTGCCGCTTGCAAATTTGTTTTTAAGTGTAGCTACGATGCAACCATTTTCATATCCATCAACCACTGCCGCAATAGCATAATCACGTACATAACCCGCATTTTCATAAGTTTGCGCATTTTCAGGGCGACCAAAATAAAATCCAGTTGAATATGTGCGATGACTCATTTTATTAAGTTCTTCTTTTACCCATTGTGGAAGTTTCCATTCACCATCACAATTAAGCAAACTATCAACAGCACCACGATAAGCATTTGCAACTACCGCAACATAATATTCGGTTTTTGCTCTGCCTTCTATCTTAATGCTTGATACACCAGCTTCGACCATCTTATCAAGATGGTCAGCCATACACATATCATTAGCATTAAGTATATATGTTCCCTTTTCGGTTTCGGTAATGTCAAAATACTGCCCTGGACGTTTTTCTTCCATAAGACTATAACTCCAGCGACAAGGCTGAGCGCAGTCACCACGATTAGCATCGCGTCCTGTCATATAACTTGAAAGTAAGCATCTTGCCGAAAATGATACACACATAGCACCATGAGCAAACGCTTCTATTTCAAGTTCGGGTGGGGTGTTTTTGCGGATTTTTGCAATCTCTTCAAGTGACAATTCACGTGCCAAAACAACACGCTTTGCACCCATTTCATAAAATGCATTTGCAGTAGCACTGTTTACAATACCTGACTGCACCGATACGTGTAGTTCACAGTTTGGCGCATAACGTTTTACCATACCGATAGTACCTAGATCAGATGCAATTACAGCGTCAACGCCTATTTCATTTAGATAACTTAAAAAATCAGGCAATCGTTCAATTTCATCCTCGTGTGGAATTGTATTACAAGTAACATGCACTGTAACACCGTGCGAGTGAGCATATTCTACACCCTCTTTTAAATCCTCACGATTAAAGTTTGCACTTGCAGTTCGCATACCAAATTCTTCACCGGCTATATATACAGCATCTGCACCGAAATCTACCGCAGTTTTAAGTCGGCTTAAATCACCCGCGGGGCAAAGCAACTCTAATTTTTTGTTAGTCGAAGTACTCATAAATCCAATTATCACCTTGTTGCAATTTTGCTATTGTAGCATTTTGTTCCGCCATTGTTTTATGGAAATAAAAATTACCATCACTGTCGGTAACAAAATAATAATACTCGCTGTTCTCTGTTGGATAAAGAGCTGCCTTTATAGCATCAATTCCAGGAGAACAAAGTGGACCTGGTGGCAATCCGTTTACATTGTATGTATTATATCTTCCATCATCATTTTTAAATGATTCACCATAATAACATGTAGGGCTTGAACCTAATGTGCCAAAATCTTTGCTGTTAAGTCTGTTATAAAAAACAGCAGCAACATTAGCCATCTCGCTATTACTTTGGCCTGCTTCCATCTGAATAATGGATGCCATTGTCAAAATTTCATTCATTGTATAACCCATGTCTTTAGCACGCTTATACATATCGGTTGTTATTTTGCTCTCGGTTTGTGCTATCATTTTTTCAACCACCATTTTTGCACACTCAGCCGAATCATAAGCATAAAAATCATATGTCTCTGGGAATAAATAACCTTCCAAAGAATAATATGTTCTACCCTCATTACAGTTTACAAGCAACTCGGTATTGAATTCTACCTCGCCCAAAGCATAGATAAAATCAGATTTTGAACATACACCTTTTTCTTCAAGAATAGTAGCAATTCCCTTTACTACTACATCTTCGCCATTTACATTTTTAGTATAATCATTAATTCCTGTACCCTCAGGGATTGTTACCTTTACGCTTTCAGCCTTTGCGCCATCATTCATAAGCATATCAGCCAAAGCAGCATAACCCATATCGGTATTGTATGTATAAAGACCATATTTATATTGGCTTTCGTAACCTTTAAGTTTAGAATAAACTCTAAAAAGCAATGGCATCTTTACAGCGCCTGATTCTTGTAATTTTTCAACAACTGCAACTGTCGAAGAACCATAAGGTATATCCATCTGAACAACTTCGCCTCTACCAAAGCCTAAACCTACAAAATCAGAAAGTGCGAATATTGCAGTAGCAGCAAGCGATACCGACACAACAACAATACAAAGTACCCACACTATATTTTTAAACGCTGAACTACCTTTTTTTGCTCGTTTTCCACGGTTTTTATTGTTGATTGGTTCGGATTGTTCAAAATTAAATCCTTTACCAATTATAAAATCATCATCATTAACGTTAAAATTATTGTTTTGCATAATTTTTCACCAATTAATACGCTCCATAGCGCATACTTCTTGCTATTTTTTTGGCGATTTCTTCACTTTCGCTTATAGCTTCTAAATAAGCGAGAGCAAAATCCATAGCACCACCTGCACCCCAGCCTGTAACGATGTTTCCATCACGAACAGCTGGACGATCAAGGATATGTGCGCCCTTGAGTTCTTTTTCAAAACCGGTATAGCATACTGCATTTTTACCTTGCAAAAGTCCTTTGTGGCCCAAAATCATTGGAGCGGCACATATTGCACCTATGATTTTATTGTTTTCATACGCATAGTCTATAAACATGTTTACAGTTTCATCAGCTTCTAGATTAGTAGTACCCGGTAAACCGCCAGGAAGAATAATTCCATCTAATCCATCAAAGACTGCCTCATTTATAGTTATATCGCAACTTACAGATATATTGTGAGAACCTCGAACTTGTTTACCTGTAACACCTACTGTTTTCACCTCAACACCAGCGCGGCGTAAAACATCAACCGGAGCCAAAGCTTCAAGTTCTTCAAAACCTTTTGCTAAAAATACATATACCATTTATATCACCTTGAGTGTTTCATTTAAAATATCTTCCGCTATATCCTCTATGGATCTTGGTTGACCATCTTTAGCGCAAGAGATAATTGTCCAACCTGAAAATTCTGCGGTAAACATTGCAGCTTTACGGCAATTTTCAAGATATTGGGTATCACTTTCGTGGATGTCCTTTTTTGCTTCATCACCCTTATATCTTCCCGAAAGAAGTTTTTGTGACACCTCGATTGGCATATCCAAAAAAATTACCTTGTCAGGTTTTGGAATGCCAACCTTGTTATATTCAAGATCATAAAGCCAATCAAGAAAACCCTGCCATTTACTTTCATCCATTTTTGATGTTTGATGAACAGCATTCGAGGTAGTATATCTACCCGATACTATAACACCATTTTGATTATAATATTCACCCCAACTGGTTTTATATGATGCATAACGATCAACCGCATAAAACAATGATGCAGCATAAGCATTTACATCACCAGGTTTTTTACCAAAATCACCATTTAAATACATCTTAACCAAAGCACTTGAATCGCTATCATAATCTGGGAATGATACGCTACGACTCTCTATTCCCTTTTTTAATAAATTTTTAGGTAGAAGTTCAAGTTGAGTAGATTTACCGCAACCATCAAGACCTTCAATTACAATCAATTTACCCATTTATTTCATATCCTCATAATATTTTCTGATTTCTTTTGCTTTTCCACATGTCATTTTTCCTTCAGGACAAGGGCCTGTAAGGCAAGGAGGACCTGCTTTTTTAAATAGCTGTGGCGCTACCTCTTTTACAAGTAGTAACATTTGGTTAGCAACATCTTGAATTTCCCACTGAGCGCGATTGCAACAACGATGGCGGAAAAAGTTAAGAAGTGAACGAGCGTTCATAGTAACTACCATTTTTGTTTCACAAGCATTCGGCAAAACAAAACGTGCATCCTCGATAGCTTTTTTAGATGCGAGTCTTGCAGCGGTTTTTTCATCTTTGCCTTGTTCAATAAACGCTTTTGTATGTTTCTCGGTAAGTATTTCAGCGATTTTATCATAAGCCTCTTGTGCAAGGCGCATTGACTCTTTGTATGTTTCGAGCGCAACATCATCACCAGCTACTTCTGGTGGAGTTACAAACTCAAAAGCACCCTCTTTTACATAGCGCTGACTTTTAACCGAATAAGATGCCATTCTGTGACGTGTTATTTGAGCCAAAAAAGCACGTGACACACCCTCAATTCCAAAAGTAAAAGAAGCATGTTCAATTGGGCTTTCATGACCTATTTCAGATAGCATTTCAACAAAATCTGCCGCTTTTTCATCAGTTAATCCATCATACAAATCCATTATTGTAGATGAGCTGTAACAAAGTTTTGCAGCAGAAGCTACTGTTTTTTCTGGGTTTGGTGTGTGGGCCAATAATGTAACGGTTGGCATTTTTGACATCTCCTGACAAAATAAATATTTATAATTAAAAATTATTATATCATACTAGCTCGATAATAGCAAATATTTTTATTTTTACAGCAAATTTTTTTGTTTTTTTAAAAAAATGTAAAAAAATTTGTAAAAAAGTCTTTTTATGTTGAGAAAAATGTGTTACAATGTATTTCGTTAATCTTTATATATTTCTTGCGGAGGGATTTTTAATGTCCAGTATCAATTTTAAACACACACCTTATGGTGACCTTGCAATCATCAGTATGCGCGGCTGCGAAGATATTTCTTCTCAGGTAGACTTTTACCTCAAACAGTGGCGTGACATTGATGATGACCAATCTTTTGTAATCGATGCCAACTGCCCACGTTTTGGTACAGGTGAAGCAAAAGCTGTTCTTCACCATTCAGCTCGTGGTCTTGATGCATTCATCATCTGCGACTGCTTTAACTATAATGTTACATACAAAATGTATGGACAAACAGTTCCTATGAGTCCAGATGACCATTTCCAAGATTTAAAACGTATCATTGCAGCATTTGGTGGTAAGGCTCGCCGTATCACTGTTATTATGCCTATGCTTTATGAAGGCAGACAGCATCGCCGTACAGCACGTGAGTCTATGGACTGTGCTATGGCATTGCAAGAACTTGTTGCAATGGGTGTTAAAAACATTATCACATTTGATGCACACGACCCACGTGTTAACAAAGCAATTCCACTTGATGGTTTTGATAACGTTCAAGCTGCATACCAAATGATTAAAGCGCTTCTCCGCAGCGTTCCAGATGTTAAACTTGATCGTGACCACACTATGATTGTTTCTCCTGATGAAGGTGGTATGGGCAGATGTATTTACTACTCATCTGTTTTAGGTCTCGACCTTGGTATGTTCTACAAACGCCGTAACTACTCAATCGTTGTAAATGGTAAAAACCCAATTGAAGCGCATGAGTTCCTTGGTAACGATATCGTTGGCAAAGACCTTATTCTTGTTGATGATATGATATCTTCAGGCGAATCAATGCTTGATATTGCTGCTAAACTTAAGGAAAAAGGTGCTGGCAGAATATTTGTATTCTCAACATTCGGTCTTTTTGTTGAAGGACTCGAAAAGTTTGATGAATATTATGCAAATGGTCTTATTGACAAAGTATTTACAACCAACCTTATTTACCAAACACCTGAACTACTCTCTCGTGAGTGGTATTGCAGCGTAAATATGTCAAAATACATTGCGCTTTTGGTTGAAACACTCAACAATGACAACTCTATCAGCAAACTTCTTGATCCAGCTGATAAAATTAAAGCTGCTGTTGCTAAATACGAAGCAGAAAAATAATAAAATTTAAACAATTATTAACCCCCCACTTGAACATTCGAGTGGGGATTTTGTTATATTTATCCTATTTATTTTCTAAAATAAAAACACTAGCATTTCAAAGCATTTCAAAGAAAAAACGAGCAAAATAAAGTTTAATAAAATTTAACATAAAATTCCTATCAAAAATTCTACAATTTTTGCAAAATTCACTTGACTTTTTGATGGTTTACATTTATCTTTATAATGTTAATATATATATACTCATATTAATTTAACGCATCTGTGTAGAAAGACGATCGGTACTAATGTATGCCGTAGTTCACATATAGTTGTAGAACTACGAAAAACCCTTTGTCAGGGCATACAAACAAACGGTCGGGGTATCGCGCAGGGTAAACGTAAAACTTTACTACTGTCGACACTTGGGTGTTTGACAAAGGGGGATGTGGTTAAATGACCAAACAAAATATAATCGAACTAAAAAACATTTTCGTTTCCTTTAGCGATGAAAAGGTGCTTGATGGTCTTAATCTTGAGATTAAGGACAAAGAATTTATCACTCTTCTCGGCCCATCAGGTTGTGGTAAAACAACCACGCTACGAATTATCGCAGGATTTTTAGATGCTGATTGTGGAGATGTAGTGTTTGAGGATAAAAAAATAAATGGTGTGCCATCGTACAAACGACAGGTTAACACCATTTTTCAGCGTTATGCACTTTTTCCTCACCTTAATGTATACGAAAACGTTGCATTCGGTTTACGTGTTAAAAAATTAAAAGAAGATGAAATAAAACAAATCGTTACTGAAATGCTCCATCTTGTAAATCTTGATGGATTTGAAAAGCGTAGTATTTCTACCCTATCGGGTGGTCAGCAACAACGCGTTGCTATTGCTCGTGCTATCGCCAACAAGCCAAAAGTATTGCTTCTTGATGAACCACTTGCAGCGCTTGATCTTAAACTTCGTAAAGATATGCAAAAAGAACTTAGACGTATACAACGTCAGTTAGGTATTACCTTTGTTTTTGTTACCCACGACCAAGAAGAAGCTCTTACTATGTCAGACCGTGTTGTAGTTATGAACAAGGGTAAAATTCAGCAAATCGGAACACCACAAGATATTTACAACGAACCTGAAAATGCATTTGTTGCTGATTTTATCGGTGAATCAAATATCCTTGACGGTATTATGCGCGATGATTATGTCGCAGAATTTTCAGGTCACACATTTAAATGCCTTGACAAAGGATTTGATAAAAACGAAAACGTTGATGTGGTAGTTCGACCTGAAGATGTTGACATCGTACCAGCCGAAAAAGGAATGTTAAAGGGCGTTGTTACCTCGGTTGACTTTTTGGGTGTTCATTACGAAATCATTGTAGATATCGGTGGTTTTAAATGGATGATTCAAACTACCGATGAATGTTTCGTTGGTGATAACGTAGGACTTTTCATCGAACCTGATGCTATTCATATTATGAAAAAATCTGAATATTCAGGCCTTTACGGTGATTATAGTACATATAGCGAAGAGATGGATCATCTTTCCGATATTACGGAGGATGAAGATGAATAAAAAAAGTTTTGGCAGCCGAATTACTGCGGCACCTTATATAGTGTGGTCAGCAATTTTTATTATTGTTCCGCTTGTTATAATGGTGTACTTTGCTTTAACTGATTCAAATGGCGCATTTACATTAGCTAACTTTGCGCAAATTGGAAAATTCAAAAAAGCATTTACCTTATCACTTGTGTACGCTGTAATCGCAACAATAATAACATTGCTTTTAGCCTACCCTATGGCTTATTTTATGACCAAACTCAAAATCTCAAGCCAACGCATGATAATGTTGCTTATTATGCTTCCTATGTGGATGAACTTTCTTATCCGAACATATTCATGGATAACTATTCTCGCCAATACAGGTCTTATAAACAAGTTTTTAAGTCTTTTTGGTATCGGCCCACTCCAACTTATTAACACACCTGGCGCTGTAATACTCGGTATGGTATATGACTTTATACCATATATGATACTTCCTATTTATACAGCAATGTCAAAGATTGATAACTCTTTGCTTGAAGCTGCAAGTGACTTAGGCTCTAATAGTTGGTCACGTATTCGCCGAGTTATTATGCCATTATCACTTCCTGGTGTAATTTCCGGCATAACAATGGTATTTGTACCAAGTGTCAGCACATTTTATATTTCACAAAAACTTGGCGGCAACAAGACACTTCTTATTGGTGATGCTATTGAATATTTGTTTAATACAGGTCCTCAATATTATAATGTTGCTTCTACACTATCACTCATACTTATGATACTTATACTTATATGCACACTTATCATGAACAAATTTGGCGATGATGAGGAGGTTGTTGTATGAAAACACTTTCACGTCTTTATATCGCTTTGATACTTTTATTCCTTTATGCACCCGTAGCTGTCATGATTATATTTTCATTTAACTCGGGTGGCAGCGTATGGGTATTTGAAAAGCTTTCGCTTGATTGGTACAAAGGTCTTGCTACCAACACCGCTATGCTTACCGGTCTTCAACATACACTTATTATAGCTGTGCTTTCATCAATTATTTCTACTGTTATGGGAACTGCCGCTTCGGTTGGTATATTAGCGCTTCGTAAGCGTTTAAGCCGTACCGCTGTGATGACAGTTACAAACATACCTATGATGAATGCCGACATAGTTACAGGCGTTTCGCTAATGCTTTTATTTGTGTTTGTAGGTAACTTGTTCGCACTAAAAGAATCACTAGGATTTTTCACCGTACTTTCAGCTCACATAACCTTTAACTTACCTTATGTTATAGTGTCGGTTATGCCTAGACTAAAAGCTACGGACATGAGTCTTAATGAAGCTGCTCTAGACCTTGGATGCACACCATTTAAAGCGTTTTTCAAGGTTATATTACCTTCTATTTCAACATCTATTTTCACAGGCGCAATAATGGCGTTCACACTTTCCCTTGATGACTTTGTTATAAGTTATTTCACATGCGGTCATTACCAGACCCTACCAATAGTAATTTATAACATGACAAAAAAGACTGTATCGCCTGATGTTTATGCGCTATCTACAATTATTTTCCTTGCTGTATTTGTATTATTAATACTTTACAATACTCTCCAATCAAAATCAGATTCAAGGAGGGGTTTTAATGGTTAAAAAAATCTTTGCATTATTACTCTGCCTTGCATTTTGTTTTTCATTATGTGGTTGTGGATATGAGTACTTTGACCTTGATTTAGAAGGCAGTTATACCCATAATTTAGCAGGTACCGAACTTAATGTGTATAACTGGGGCGAATACATTTCGGATGGTAGCGAAGGCTGTATGGATGTTAATCGTGAGTTTGAGCGCATTACAGGTATCAAGGTTAATTATACCACATTTGAAAGCAATGAAACTATGTATTCACAGCTTAAAAACGGTGGTGTAAGCTATGATATTATAATCCCATCAGATTATATGATAGCTCGCCTTAAATCTGAGAATATGCTAACCAAAATTGACATATCCTCACTTTCAAACTATCACTATATTGATAAAAGTTATAAAGGCCTATTTTTCGATGAAACCGAAGAATACACTGTACCTTACAATGTCGGTATGGTTGGCATCATTTACAACAGTGCTCTTATTGATGAACCCGAACATTTATGGAATGCATTGTGGGACACCAAATACCAAAATATGTCGCTTAACTTCAACAATCCTCGTGATGGATTTATGACCGCACAAAAATTGCTCGGTTACAGCGTAAATTCCACAAATCTTTCTGAGTGGGATGAAGCAGCACAGCTATTAAAGCAAGGTAAAAATGTTTTACAGTCGTATGTAATGGATGAAATTTATGGCAAACTTGAAACAGGTGAAGCCGCAATTGGGCCATATTACGCAGGTGATTACCTCGTTATGAAAGAGGTAAATGATGACTTGGAATTCTATTACCCACAAGAAGGCACTAATATTTTTATTGATTCTATTTGCGTACCAAATTGTGTCAAAAATTATGAAGCAGCTATGCTTTATATAAACTTTTTGCTAGAGCCTGACATAGCACTTGCAAACGCAGAGTATATCGGTTATGCATCTCCTCACACAGCAGTAGTAAACAACCCTGAATATTACTACTATCAAAATGAAATTTTGTACCCTAAAAAAGAGGATATGCCAAACACCGAATATTACCATGATATTCCTGAAAATGTGCGTATGCATTATGAAAATCTATGGCTTGATTTAAAACTTTATTAAAAGTAAAACCCCGTTTTTTACGGGGTTTTATTGACTTTATATTAAATATGTAATATAATAACTTAATCTTTAAAAGAGGAGAATGGTTATGTACGAAATCGTAACAAAAAAAGAGCTTAACCCCACCGTTACGCAGATGGAAATTAAAGCTCCTCTTGTAGCACAAAAGGCACTACCGGGTCAATTTATTATCTTACGTGTAGATGATTCTGGTGAGCGTATACCACTTACCGTTGCAGGTGTAGATAAACTTAACGGTACTGTAAAAATTATCTTCCAAATAGTAGGTGCTACTACATTTAAACTTAATCAAAAAGTCGAGGGCGAATACATCGAGGATTTCGTTGGTCCTTTGGGTGAACCTACACACATTGATGGTCTTAAAAAAGTTTGTATCATCGGTGGTGGTGTTGGTTGTGCTATCGCAATGCCTGTTGCTGAGGCTTTACACGATATGGGCGCTAATGTTACAAGTATTATCGGATTTAGAAACAAAGATTTAGTGATACTTGAAAATGAGTTCAAATCGTGTTCCGACACTTTACATATTATGACTGATGATGGATCTTATGGTAATCAAGGTAATGTTTGCGCACCGCTAACTAATATGTTAAAAAATGGCGAACAATTCGATATGATTATCACAATAGGCCCTCTTGTTATGATGAAGTTTGTTGTTGAGGCTGCTCGTCCTTATAATGTACCTGTTACAGTTTCTATGAATCCTATTATGATTGATGGAACAGGTATGTGTGGTGGCTGTCGACTAACTCTTAATATAGATGGTAAAAAGGTAACTAAATTTGCCTGTGTTGATGGTCCTGATTTTAACGGTTACGAGGTAGACTTTGACGAGGCTATGTCGCGAGGCAGAATGTACTCTGAGTTTGAACGCCACGCTTATGAAAGCAGTTGCAACCTCTTTAAGAAAGGTGGTATGTGATTATGGCAATAAACCCTAAAAAACATGAAATGCCAAACCAAGAACCACTAGTTCGCGCACATAATTTTAATGAAGTTGCTCTTGGCTACTCGCAGGAAATCGCTATCGCAGAAGCTGCTCGTTGCATTAGCTGTAAAAATCAGCCTTGCATTAGTGGTTGTCCAGTAAATATAGACATACCAAACTTTATAAGCAAAATAAAAGATGGTGATTTTGAAGGCGCTTATAATGTAATTTCAATTTCATCTTCCCTACCCGCTGTTTGCGGTCGTGTTTGTCCACAAGAAACACAGTGCGAAAGCAAATGTACTTTAGGTATCAAGTTTGAACCTGTGGGCATTGGAAGACTTGAGCGTTTTGTTGCTGACTGGCATAATGAAAACTCAAAAGACTTACCACAAAAACCTACCTCAAACAATCATAAAGTTGCGGTTGTAGGTTCTGGACCATCAGGTCTTACATGTGCGGGTGACCTTGCTAAGCGTGGATATGATGTTACTGTTTTTGAGGCACTTCATTTAGCAGGTGGCGTATTGGTTTATGGTATTCCTGAATTCCGTTTGCCAAAGTCCATCGTTGCAAAAGAGGTTGACACACTTAAACAACTCGGTGTTAAAATTGAAACCAATGTTGTAATTGGCAAAACTCTTACCGTTGATGAACTTTTCGACATGGGATTTGAGTCTGTGTTTATTGGCTCTGGCGCAGGACTTCCAAACTTTATGGGCATTCCTGGCGAAAGCCTTAAAGGTGTTTACTCGGCAAACGAGTTCTTAACCAGAAGCAATCTTATGAAAGCTTATGAGCAAAATCCCAACACACCTATTATGAAAGGTGGTAAAGTAGCTGTTGTTGGTGGCGGTAACGTTGCTATGGACGCAGCAAGAACTGCGCTTCGTCTTGGCGCTGATAAAGTTTATATAGTTTATCGCCGTTCTATGGATGAGCTTCCTGCTCGTAAGGAAGAAGTCGAACACGCAATCGAAGAGGGTATCGATTTTAAATTGCTTAACAACCCTATTGAAATACTTGGTTTTAACAATCCCGACAATCCAAGGGATGATAAAAACGGTTTTGTTACCGGTATGAAATGTATAAAAATGGAACTAGGTGAACCCGATGAAAAAGGTCGCCGCAGACCCATAGCTGTACCTGACTCAGAATTTATACTTGACGTTGATACAGTAATCATTTCAATAGGTACTTCCCCTAACCCACTTATCAAAAACACAACCGATAACTTAGAGGTTAACCGCTGGGGTGGTATAGTAGTTACTGAAGACGGTCTTACCTCTCGTGAGGGTGTTTATGCCGGTGGTGACGCTGTAACAGGTGCCGCAACAGTAATTTCTGCTATGGGTGCCGGTAAAGTAGCTGCAAAAGCAATCGATGAATATTTAAGTAATAAATAATAAAAAACTGCTTGGATTTTGTCCAAGCAGTTTTTTATTCCTCTATTTTCACAATGTCTATCGCTGCATTTAAAAGCAAATTAACAAGTTCGTTTCTTGAACGATTTGTTTTTAATGATAACTCATCCAAACGCTCTACTAGTTCATCTTTCATTCTGACTGATACAACTTTACAACCATCATCGCCTCTACGGCCATCCTTTTTTGTTATTTTAATTACATCTGCCATTATTTTCACCTCATTTTGTAATTACATTTTACCTTGACAAATGTAGTATTGGTATATTATAATTATGTAGTATAAATAAACTACGATTTGTAGTTTATTTATATAAATATAACCGAATATTTTAGGGGGATTTAAAATGAAAAAAAGAATTTTTAATGTGATTGAACTAATATTGCAATTAGCCGCTATTGCTTTATTGTTTATTGACGGTGCATATATCTGTCATAACAATACTCACACCTTTAGTTATATACAAGGTGTAGCATCTCCAGCTATGATTGCAAAGACATTTTTATTTTTTGCTATTAATGCCATTTTATGTATAGTATCAATCTTTAGTAAAAGCAAAAAGAGAGATAACCTTTGGCACGTTGCTTTACCTTTTGTAAACATTGTTGCACTTTTTCTTGTAGGCAGCACTATAGAACACGAATGTCTTTACAATCATGTTTTGTCTACAATGTGGGTAACAATCAGCACAACATTTTACATAATATTAGCAATTTTAATCGCAATAGTTTTTGTAAGTTTTATAAAGCGTTCGGTTGTTCCAAAAGAAGAAAAACAATCACAGCAAATTATAAATAACATAGCAGAAACTACCAATGCTGATGAGTTGAAAAAATATAAAGACTTGCTTGACAGCGGCGCAATTACACAAGAAGAATATGACACAAAGAAAAAAGAACTATTAGGTTTATAATACATAAAAAGGACTTGGGAAATCCAAGTCCTTTTTTATTTAATATTTAATTTCTGTCATTTGCCAGCATTCAAATTTTGGAATTGTAAACTCTACATTACCATCTATATACTTGAACTTTAATTTTTTGTTTTCAGGAACAAGTTTTACCGAGCGTGGTTTTTTATCGGTCTTTATTGATACAGCTGTATCGTAAATTGGGATTAAATCCTCGATAATCTGGGTCTTTTCGCCACGAAGAACAGCCGAAGCATAAAGCGTGTGTACGATTTGTGTATCACCATTTTCGGTAAGTGTTATAACACCCTGTGCTGGTAAGTTGGTCTTTATAGTCTTAGTGTCACCTATAAGCGCCTCAATTGCCGCACGAACAATTTCTTTGGTGTAAATGCTACCGTGTATGAAATATTCATAAAATACCTTATGCGCAAAATAAGCAGTGTTTTCGGTCATTACTACCGCGTCACCATAGCGCTCGCCGCTGTATGGTGTATGAAGATGTGAGCAAAAATGCTCAAGGGTTCGGTTAAAATATGGCTTATCTATCATAGCAGTAGCCTTACCACTAGTAGCGCTTACCTTCATAGCATCTTCATAAACAAGGTATGATGCCGCAGGCAAACAGTCAATATCTCTATCTGGTTTAATGTATGTAGGCTTATACTCACTAAGTCCTTCAAAATCACAACCAAAATCTACTGCAAAAGCATTTTTATCTTGGTTTAAACCTGATTCATAACTTGCAAGTACCTTACCGCCATTTGCTATATAATCGTTAATCTTTTTAGCTAGTTTGTCATCCAATGTGCAAATATCTGGCAAAATTAGTAATTTATATTTTGAATAATCGGTTTTGTCATCAACAAAGTCGAAAAGATAGTTGCTTTCAAGCAAAATGCGTGTGCAACCCTTGCTCCAGTGAAGAGATTCCCAACTTGGTTTTGCTATACCGTTATAATTCTGCCAAGCTTCACTTGAGAAAACAGCAATATCAGATTTGTTTTTGTATCCATCGAGCCAAGACTCACGCTCTTCTACTGTTTTATACGCTTCGCCAATAAGTGTGTATGTAGCGTTATCCATAAAGCCTGTCGGATGTAGCTGATCACCGATAGAACTACAAGCGCCATTTGCCGCAGAAAGAGCTACCTCATAGCGCAATGCATTTGGATGTTTATAACCACCAAACTCACCCCATGCTTTATGGAATTTACCTGTCATACCAAGATAGTCCATACCTATTGTACGAGCATAAGCCGCTGACATAGGGAAATGGTCATAACCCCAACCACCTGTTGGCAAACTCTCGAGTTCAAGGTGGGTGTTTGCGTGTGCTAAATCATATCTACCATGGCGAATATGACCGCCATTATGGAATACAGGAAGTCCCGGTTTTACCGAATCAATAGTTTCACGAACACGGCGAACATAGTTTGCGTATGTTTCTTCAGCAAGTATTTTTACATCATCTGGATTGTTAACATCAAGACCACGTTTTGCCATTTCAGCGCGACAAGTTTCACAATAACAAGGGTCAACGTGAACGATATCTAGGAATATTCCATCAGCATCGTAATTTTCACAAACCTCTTTTATCTCGGCTAAAAGTTCATCTAAATATGGTGTGTTAAGGCACATTAAGTGATAGCCAACATATTCCATATTGATACCATTTTGGTATTCATCAAGTCTGTAATTAAGCCATTCCGGATGCTCAAAAATTGCCTTATGGTCAAAACCTGCTGAAATATAAACAGGTGTTTTAACACCTATTTCGTGAGCCGCTTCAATTTGAGCACCAAGCAAGTCAAAGTTAAGATTTGGGTGCATCTTATTAACCTTTGTCGGATGATAAGACCAACCATGATGACACTTTGAAAATACTGTTATAGAGTCAATATGACCCTTTTTTAGCATCTCCTGAAAATTTTCTTTAGAAAACTTACTACCAATGCCATCAATTGCTTCTGATGTGTGAAAATCAAGATGTACCTGTCTTCTTCTCATAACGCACCTCATTATAATTTTATTTGAGATAATTATACATTTTATTCCATAAAAAAACAACCCGTATTTTTAATAAATACGGGTTTAAATTATCAAATTGTTGCAGCAATTACAGCTTTTATTGTATGCATTCTGTTCTCAGCTTCATCAAACACGATTGATTGTTCTGATTCAAATATATCTTCCGTAACTTCCATACAATCAATGCCGAATTTATCGTAAATTTCTTTACCAATCTTGGTATCAAGATTGTGGAAAGCAGGTAAACAATGCATAAAGCGACATTGTGGACCAGCCTTTTCCATAAGTTCTTTATTAACTTGATATGGCATAAGGTCGTGAATGCGTTCTTCCCAAACACTGTCAGGTTCGCCCATTGATACCCAAACATCGGTATAAATAACATGAGCATCTTTTACAGCATCAGTGCTTTCACTAAATTCAATAGTAGCGCCTGTTTCCTTTGCTATGTCAAGACACTTATTTACAAGATCGCTTTCAGGAAAATATTTTTTATTAGTACAAGCCACAAAATGCATACCCATTTTAGCACAACCAACCATAAGTGAATTGCCCATATTGTAACGCGCATCGCCCATATATACGAGTTTTTTACCTTTAAGATCACCAAAGTGTTCACGAATTGTCAAAAAGTCGGCAAGAATTTGTGTTGGATGAAACTCGTTGGTAAGACCGTTCCAAACAGGAACACCTGCATATTTAGCTAGTTCCTCAACTATTTCTTGACCAAATCCACGATACTCGATACCATCGTACATCCTTCCCAAAACACGTGCTGTATCGGCAATGCTTTCTTTTTTGCCGATTTGCGAACCAGTTGGATCAAGATAGGTTGGATGCATACCAAGATCTGCCGCCGCTACCTCAAACGCACAACGAGTACGTGTGCTTGTTTTTTCAAAAATAAGAGCAATGTTTTTACCCTCGTAGTATTTATGTGGTGTGCCACACTTTTTCTTTTCTTTTAAATCTGCGGCAAGGTCTAATAGACCTTCTATTTCTTCACTTGTAAAATCAAGCAATTTTAAAAAACTTTTACCCTTTAAATCCATTATTTTGCAACCTCTTTAATAGTATCAATAGCTATTTTTAAATCTTCAAACGGAATATTAAGAGCAGGAAGCAATCTTACCTTATCCTTTGCAGTAAGACATAAAACTCCCTTTTCCATAGCAGCTTTAACAACATCAGCTGCGCTCTTTGTAGTCTTGATACCAATCATAAGACCCATTCCGCTAACGTCCTCTATTCCTGTGGCGCCATTTAACGAATTAAATATATATTCGCTTTTAGTTGTAACTTCATTCAAAAATTCATCAGTTAATCGATTAATAACCGTAAGCGCACCCGCACTACACACAGGATTACCACCATAAGTAGAACCATGATCGCCAAAACCTAAAACATTCTCTACACGCTCGCCCATCATCGCCGCGCCAATTGGCAAACCACCACCAAGACCTTTGGCGGTAGTGACAACATCAGGGGTTATATCATAATTCATATAACCATATAGTTTGCCTGTTCGTCCGTTACCTGTTTGAACTTCATCAACAATTATTAAAAAGTTATGTTCTTTTGCTAAATCGGAAATTGCCTTCACAAATTGTGGGTCTAAAGCTATTACCCCACCCTCACCTTGAACACACTCAAACATAACAGCGGCAATATTATTTTCACTTACTATATTTTTAAGAGTATCGATATCATTTGCCGGTGTGTGCAAAAAGCCATCTGTAAGTGGCTTAAACAATTTATGAAAATGGTCTTGGCCGGTAGCTGAAAGTGTTGTAATTGTTCTTCCGTGAAAACTGTTTTGCAAAGTTAGTATTTTATAGCAATCTTCACCCTTAGTTTCTGATGCCCATTTACGAGCCACTTTTATCGCGCATTCATTTGCCTCAGCGCCTGAATTTGAAAAGAACACCTTTTTAAGACCTGTCTTTTCACAAAGTGATTTTGCAAGCAAAGCGCATGGCTCGGTATAGTAAAGGTTTGATGTGTGTTGCAATGTTGAAGCCTGCTTTGCTACTGCCGCAGTCCATTCATCATCACAATATCCAAATGCAGTAACACCAATACCTGTACCCATATCGATATACTCTTTACCAGCCATATCTACAACTCGCGAACCTTTGCCACTTGCAAGTTCCAAAGGAAAACGGTTATATGTATTGGCAACGTATTGTTTATCAGTAGAAATTATATCATTCATTATTGAAATACTTCCTTTTGAAACGACTTAATAATTTTATCAAATTATTTTTCGCTAACCATTGTACCGGCACCTTCATCGGTTAAAAGTTCCATAAGGATTGAGTGTGGTACACGTCCATCCATAATAACAACATTTTTAACGCCTTTATGAATTGCTTCTACACAGCAGTCAACCTTTGGTATCATACCACCAGAGATGACACCTTCAGTTTTTAACTCTTCTATCTCTTTTAAATTAACATGTGGGATAATTGTACCTGGATCATCTTTATCTCGTAATATACCATCAATATCAGTCATCATAATAAGGCGTTGTGCACCCAAAGCTCCTGCAATAAATGCTGCCGCAGTGTCACCGTTTATGTTATACGCATTACCTTTTTTATCACAACCAATTGTAGAAACAACAGGTATATATCCCTTTTCGAGCAAATCAAGTATTGGAGATATATGAACTTTGGTGATACGACCAACGTAACCTAAACGTTCATCCTTAATTTCGGCTTCAATGAGTCTTCCGTCCATACCAGAAATGCCCATAGCCTTGCCTCCCTTCATTTCAAGAAGGTTTACAAGGGTTTTATTTACCTTGCCGGCAAGTACCATTTGAACAATATCAACCGTTTCCTTATCGGTAACGCGAAGGCCATCTACAAACTCTGCTTTTTTCCCAAGTTTGTTCATAAGGTCATTAATTTCAGGACCACCGCCGTGAACCAACACAACCTTTACACCAATAAGCCACAAAAGAACAATGTCTTCCATAACCTGTTGTTTAAGTTGTTCATTTATCATAGCGTTACCGCCATATTTTATAACTACGATTTCGTTGGTATGTTTTTTAATATATGGAAGTGCTTGGGTTAAAACCTCGGCACGTTCAGCATTTGAAAAATGGTTATCCATATTTTTCTCCTTATGTTCTATAATCTCCGTTAATTTTAACATAATCGTAAGTTAAATCACAACCCCATGCAGTTGAATCATACTCACCATCATTTAACTTAATATCAATAACAATTTCCTTTTCTAGCAAAATTTCTTTTGCCTTTTCTTCACTAAAATCAACACCCGCACCATTTTGGCACACAATGATTTCACCCTTGTTTGAAACAAATGAAACATCGATTTTAGCAACATCAACATTTGCGCCACTATAACCTATTGCGCAAAGCACTCTACCCCAGTTAGCATCAGCTCCAAACATTGCAGCTTTTAAAAGACTTGAGCAAATAACACTTTTTGCTACTGTTTTTGCAATGTCCTTGGTTTTTGCGCCACTTACCTTACATTCTAGAAGTTTGGTAGCGCCCTCACCATCACCAGCAATAACACGACAAAGATTAACTGTAACAGTATTTAACGCCTTCATAAAGGCATCAAAATCTTCACCCTCAACGGTAATTTCAGCATTTCCTGCCATACCGTTAGCGAGTACAGTAACCATATCGTTAGTAGATGTATCACCATCAATGCTTAACATATTAAATGTGTTAGCAATATCACCAGATAATGCTTTACCAAGCATTTCAGAAGAAATCGCTACATCAGTCGTAATAAACACAAGCATTGTAGCCATATTAGGATGAATCATACCGCTACCTTTAGCAATACCACCCATACGGCACACTTTACCGCCAATTGTGAATTCTACCGCAATTTGCTTATCAATGGTATCAGTAGTCATAATAGCCTCAGCAGCGTCTTGACTACCATTATATGAAAGTGTATCCACTAAAACAGGAATACCATTTGCAATAGGTGTAATATCAAGTGGCTGACCAATAACACCCGTAGATGCAACAACAACATCATCGGCGCTAATGCCAGTAGCATCTGCCACTAAATCACTCATTTGTTCTGCAATTTCTATACCATTTGCGTTGCAAGTATTTGCATTTCCACTGTTGCAAATAACAGCCTGAGCTTTACCATTAGCAATATGATTTTTTGTTACTGTAAGTGGAGCTCCCTTAACAAGATTTGTTGTATAAACTGCCGCAGCATTACACAAAGCATCACTTACGATAAGCGCCAAATCTTTTTTGGTTTTATTCTTTCTAATTCCACAGTGTACGCCCGCCGCTTTAAATCCACCTGCAGCACACACACCACCGTTTATTAACTTAATATCCATTGTTAAAACACCAAACCTATTGTTTCATCCACACCCATAAGGATGTTCATATTTTGAATTGCGGCACCTGAAGCGCCTTTGCCAAGATTATCATAACGTGCAGTTAGAATAATTCTATCCTCATTACCGAATACGCAAAGCTGCATATCATCTTTTCCTGATAATGCCGCCGCAGATAAAAATCCGCTTTCATCGGCTTCTTCATCAAAATGAACTAGTTTGCTTTGATAGTAATTTTTATATATCTTTTTTATCGCATTTATATCGGATTTTAAATCCTTTGTAAATAATGGAATCGTTACTTCCATACCACTGTAAAAATCAGCAACTATTGGACAAAATACAGGTAAATTTTCAATTCCTGTTAGTGTCTTCATTTCTTTTAAGTGCTTGTGTTGTTGAGTAAGTCCATATTGACGTGGCGCTTTTAACAATTGTGATTTTTCAGAATCCTCGTAATCGGCAATCATTTTCTTACCACCACCCGAATAACCAGTGAGTGAAAAACAGCTAAGTGCTGTATCAACATCTAAAACACCAGTTTCAATAAGTGGTTTTACAAGAGCTATAAATCCACTAGCATGGCATCCTGGATTTGCAATACGTTTTGAATTTGCAATTTGCTCACGTTTTCCTGTTAACTCTGCAAAGCCATATACCCAATCCGAATTTGTACGATGGGCAGTTGAAGTATCAATAATAGCAGTTTTATCATTACAAACAAAACTTACTGCCTGACGCGCAGCATCATCTGGCAAACACAAAAATACTATATCGGCAGAATTGATTGCATCTGCGCGCGCTTTATCATCTTTTCTTAAATTTTCGGGCAATTTTATAAGAGAAATATCATCTCTTAAACTTAATCTATCATATATGCGTAGGCCTGTTGTACCTGCGCTTCCGTCAATAAATACATTAGTCATAATATACTCAATATACACTTAACTGCCCGACCGAAAAGTCGGGCAGAAATATCCTTTTTTTATTTTTTACCATCAACCATAGCCTGAACCTGGATTGGTAAGCCATAAAGGTTGATAAATCCTTCAGCATCTCTTTGATCGTAATCACTTTCACCGAAAGTAGCAATTTCTTCGCTGTAAAGTGAATAATCACTCCAAATGCCAGCTTTAATAATGTTACCCTTATAGAGTTTAAGTTTTACAGTACCTGTAACCTTTTCTTGTGTCTTGTCAACAAATGCAGCAAGTGCCTCACGAAGTGGTGTAAACCATTGACCATTGTAAACAAGTTCAGCATAGGTAATAGCAAGTCTTTGTTTTTCGTGCAATGTCATCTTGTCAAGACAGATACTTTCAAGAGCTTCATGTGCGCGATAAAGAATTGTACCACCTGGAGTTTCATAAACGCCACGACATTTCATACCTACAAGACGATTTTCCACGATATCAATAATACCGATACCATTTTTACCACCAAGTTCATTGAGTTTTAAAATGATGTTCTTAGCAGTCATCTTTTCACCATCAAGAGCAACTGGAACACCTTGCTCAAAATCGAGTGTTACGTATGTTGGTTCATCTGGTGCCATTGCAGGTGAAACACCCATTTCAAGGAATCCTGGCTTATCATACAAAGGTTCGTTACCTGTATCTTCAAGATCCATACCTTCGTGTGAAAGGTGCCAAAGGTTCTTATCTTTTGAGTAGTTTGTTTCACGATTTATCTTTAGAGGAATATTATGAGCCTCTGCATATTCAATTTCTTCTTCACGAGATTTAATATCCCATTCTCTCCAAGGAGCAATAATTGGCATGTTTGGTGCAAAGTGTTTGATTGTAAGTTCAAAACGAACCTGGTCATTACCTTTACCAGTACAACCGTGGCAAATAGCATCTGCGCCTTCTTTTATAGCAATGTCAACAAGACCCTTTGCAATACAAGGACGGGCATGGCTTGTACCTAAAAGATAATCTTCATAAATTGCACCTGCTTTAACGCAAGGAATAATATAATCATCAACATACTCTTCTGTAAGATCGAGTACGTAAAGTTTTGATGCGCCTGTCTTAATTGCCTTTTCTTCAAGGCCTTCAAGTTCATCAGCTTGGCCTACGTTACCTGATACTGCGATAACCTCACAGTTATTGTAATTTTCTTTAAGCCAAGGAATAATTATTGAAGTATCAAGACCACCTGAATAGGCAAGTACTACCTTTTTAATATCTTTTTTATCCATTGTTTTTATCTCCTTTTTTGGACTAGTTTTTTTAAGCATGCAGCCATTATATGCCTACTGTCTGCGTTTGTCAAGCCTTTTTTGAATAAATATTCAATATTTTTTATTTTATGCGAAAATTAATGCATATTTTCTATAAAATATCACAAATATGCAAAATATCAGTGATTTGATAGGTAGTTTCATAAGTAGCATCCTTTTGTTTAGGATTAAACCAGCAAGTATCTACCCCAAAATTTATACCACCTAAAATATCCGAAGACATTGAATCCCCTATTACAAGGATTTTAGATTTATCTTTTTCAGGAGTATTTGACATTACATATTCAAAATATTCAGGTTCAGGTTTTTGATGACATGCATCTTCAGATACAAATATGTAATCAAAATATTGTTTTAAACCACATCCATCAATTCTTCGATATTGTGTGCGAGAAACACCGTTGGTTGTAATGCATATTGTATATCCCTTTTCTTTTAGGTATTTAAGGGCGGCTTCAGCATTATCAATCGCATCATATCCCATAGATAGTAATTCAAAATAATCTTCACCCATTTTATCAGGATCACCTGAAAAATTAAAATAATTGAGCAAATCTCTAAATCGACCTGCAAAAATCTCTGATTTTTCTATTTCTCCTTTTTCAAAACGTTCCCACCACATTTGATTAATTTTTGAATAAGTAGAAACAACCTCATCGGTAACTGGAAGATTATATAAAGCCAAAAGTTTTCTTATTGCATTATATTCTGCAGCAGTAAAATCAAGAATCGTATTATCAAGATCAAAATAAAGCGTTGTATATTTTTTCATTTAATCACACCAAAAATAACAATAAACTAAATAAATCTTCCACAAGTATTAGCACTGCAACACCAAGCACAGCCATACCCGATGATGTTCCGCCCAAGGAAGCAAGACCCATTTTATAATAACGGGGATCGATCGGCATATTTTTATATCTGTATATGCGTTTTATGCAATGCTTTTTATAAAAATAAAGTCCATAAAGACCCGATACTATCATAGTAGCAAAATTTATTATAGATTCAAAAGTATCTGCAATTTTATTTCGAAGTGTATTACTATCACTAAATGAGTCGCCTAAAAAGTCAGAAAAGTTTTGAAAATCACCATTTGAAAAACTTTCACTAGCACTTTTGAAAGAATCGATATCAATTTTGGTATCAGAAACAAATGTATACGCTGCGCCTAATATTACTCCTATCGCCACAAATATAAATGCTATTTTATACATCTTGCGATAAAAAAACCATATTGCTGCACCTAAAGGTCCGAACAAAAAGCTTAATATGGCCGCTGCCCAACACCAACTTGTTTTTGATGCTGTTATTTCCATCTTACTAAATTTAGGAATTATGTCTCGATAATTTTTACCGACAAAAACCGCGACATCTTCAGTAGGTATACCTTCAATATGTTCGAGCTTAAAATTTTGATTATTGTTATATGTATCGTAAGCATATTGTTCTTGTTTATAATTAGCTGTATGTGGTGTTTCCTTTATAGGCTCGGCTTTTAAAGCCGCACCACAATTTTTGCAATATGCATACTGCTGTTCGTTTTCTGTTGAACATTCATGACATATTATGATATCGTTATCCAATTTAACACTTCCTTACAATATACCAGTAATAGATACAAAAATACTTGGAAGGTACTGCACTGCCATAATAGCTAAAAGAGCGGCAGTAATACTAACCCCACCAAGACGGCGGTAAGAATCGGACAAGTCTTCCGCACTGCTTTTTATTTCTTTAACACCGTTTATGACACGTTTTCTATAAGATATATCAGCAATTAATCCACTAACAAGTCTTAGCACTAATTCTAAAAGCATACCCGCGATTGCCGCTATAATAGCTACAACACCTATTGAATCTAAATTTTCACTAATGATTTTAGAGCTTTCAAGGTAATTTGAAGCTTCTGAAAAATCGAAATAACTTATCGCCTTATTAAAAGGTAACAATAACATTGTAAATGCAATCTGAAGTGTTCCCATAAGTATACTTTTAGCGTACATCTTACGTGAAGCAAACCACGCACATGGAAATAAAAACGCAGCCCAGTTCCAAGAAACTTTTTTACCTATTTTAAACCCTGCAAACTTTGGTATATAACGTTGGGTATTAGTGCCTACGAACATTTTGGCTTCATTGGCTGTAACACCATCTCCTATGTCCATATCAGCAGGAACTCCACCTAAAAAATCAAATGTTATAAACTTAGGACCCATTTTCGAAAGATTAGGAGCTCCACAAACAGAACAAGCCTTTTCATTTTCATCATACTTATTGCCGCACATAGTGCATATAGTTTGATTTTCAACCTTATCGGTAGTCTGTTCAGTTTCATTTTGTTGAGATTTAGCTTTTTGATACTGATTTTCAGTGCCGTGATATTGCTCTAAACCACAGTGACCCAAAGTGTTATAACAATTGCGATGGTGTGGTGCGCCACACTCAGGGCAATAGACTACATCATCTTCTTCAAAAAGATATGCATGACATACCGCACATTTTTCGCCATTATTATTCAAACTCATGCAGTAACACCTCGAAGCTCATCAATTTCTGAAAACAATGTATCAAAATATTCCTTGCCATAATTATGAAATTCACCGTTTTTAATCATTGTTTCAAGTTCGTTTTTACTTACCCACTTTGCCTCGGCTACTTCGCTTTTTTGAAGACGTAATTTGTTTATTTCAATATCAGTGTTGATAAACCATACATCAAGCAACGAATTTCTGCGCTTAATACGGGCAAGTTTTTTTAAATTAAATTTATTAGAAGGTATACCAAGCTCCTCAAACAATTCACGATTTGCTGCTGTATACGAATCTTCACCT
Source organism: Acutalibacteraceae bacterium (assembly GCA_045646305.1). GTDB lineage: Bacteria > Bacillota > Clostridia > Oscillospirales > Acutalibacteraceae > UBA737. The sequence goes on along the minus strand of JAZRKK010000013.1, from coordinate 1,329 downwards.
GATATAGCTGCTCCACCCGTTGCCGCCCATTCACCAGGCATAAGTTTTTTTGTTTCTGATCTTCTTTGAAGCAAAAAATCTCCCTTTGAAGATACCACCCAAATATGAACAACCAAATGATATTCATCCGATTTTAGCTTACACTGACCTCTAAGGGTTGTTCTTCCTGTGGGGGTACCATCAGAATTTAAAATGTCCCACTTTTCCATTTTTAATTTTTCCTCACAACATTGTCGCAATTTTTATAAATACTGTTTTCTGGTATATATCCCCTAACCATTGAAAGCGGATAAATATTAGTATTTTTTCCTACTATCGTTCCCGGATTCAACACAGTACCGCAACCAACTTCTACGCAGTCGCCTAAAATCGCACCAAATTTTTTCAGATTTGTATTATACTTTTTTGTGTCTAGAGTTATTGATACATTTGTTTTGTCAGACTTTACGTTTGAAGTTATAGCACCTGCGCCTAAATGTGACTTGTACCCCAAAATACTGTCCCCTACATAATTGTAATGCGGCACTTGCACCTTATCAAACAAGATTACATTTTTAAGCTCGGTAGAATTACCTACCACGGCACCTTTTCCTATAATCGCATTACCACGGATAAACGCGCAATGTCGAATCTCGGCATTTTCATCAATAATACAAGGGCCGATAATACTAGCGCTTTTTGCCACTTTTGCACTCTTGGCTACAAAAACATTTCCACCTAAATCATCAAATTTATTTTGATCAAGCGTAAGACTTAGTCGTTTTATAAATTCACTTATTTCAGGCAAAACATCAAAAGCATATTTTTTATCTTTAAAAATGCCTTCTGCTATTGTGTTTTTTGTGTCCAATAAATTGCAAATTTCAAGTCTTGTCATAACAAATCTATCCTCTCATACCATAAACTTTACATAATATAGTATAATACGGATAATTAAAGTTATTATAACAGTTCCATACTAAATTTTCAAGAATTTATATAATTAATTTTTATTAAATAATATAATTTAATTCTTGCTTTTTTTTTATATATAAGTTATAATCTTTTGTAGCCTGTATATTTGGTCGTGCGAATGGGCGGGTCCTATACGGCGGAGGGCTGTGAACCATGTCAGGCGGGGAACCGTGCAGCATTAAGCAGTTTTTTCCGTGCGAATAGTCAATCGGTTCATTCGTACGACCAAGGATATAGGTGAATTTTTATTTTGGGGTGAAATTTATGGCATATCAGGCACTGTATCGCAAATACCGTCCTCAAAACTTCAGCGATGTTGTAGGTCAGGATCATATTACCAAAACGCTTAAAAATGAACTTGATTGTCGCAAGATT
>JAZRKK010000012.1:0-32803 GCA_045646305.1 Acutalibacteraceae bacterium | reverse complement strand
AATGTTTGGAAAATATGCAGGGCATATATTTAATTTTCAAAAAACACTTGATAATTTTTATTCTCATCAGCACAAAGACGGCTATATAAGCCGTCAGTTATTCCAAAAACATTTTGGTCAGCGCTATGCCAAGGATGACCCTGCTTCAACGGGCCCCAATATTTTGCCTTGGGCCGAGTGGGAATATTATTGCATAACGGGGGACACTGATAGATTACGTAAGGTTTTTGCGCCGCTTATGGCATATCATAAGTGGTTACAGCTTAATCGCACTTGGCAAAGTGGCGGTTATTGGACGACAGGGCTTGCTTGCGGTATGGACAATCAACCCAGAGTAGATAAGCAGTATAGTCCGTTGCTTTCACACGGCTTTATGACCTGGCTTGACGCTTGCGCACAACAGTATTTAAGTTGCGAAATTCTTATAAAAATCGCAGATATTATCGGCCGCAGCGAAGAAGTAAAATGGCTTGAAGAAGAACGCGAGCTACTTGAAAAACTCATAAACGAGCAAATGTGGGACGAAAAAACGGCGTTTTACTATGATATGCGACGAGATGGTACACTTACCGATACAAAAACCATAGGCGCGTACTGGACAATGATGGCAGGTCTTGTGTCAAATGACCGCGCCAAACGATTTGTTGCGCATCTTGATAACGAAAAAGAATTTAAGCGTCCGTTTAGAATACCATCACTTTCTGCAGACCACCCCGATTATTATGAAAAGGGCGATTATTGGCGCGGCAGCGTGTGGGCGCCTACAAACTATATGGTTCTTAAATCGCTTGAAAAATACGGATATAATGATTTGGCTCATGAAATCGCGTGCGATTATCTTGAAAACGTGGTAAAGGTATTTGTAAAGGACGGCACAATTTACGAAAATTATGCGCCCGAGTATATTGAGCGCGGTAGTCATTCAGAAGGTGAATTTGTCGGTTGGACAGGTCTTGCGCCTATAAACATAATGTTTGAATATGTTTTCGGCATTCGACCCGACGCGCAGAACAAAAAAATAGTGTGGTATGTAAACAAACTTGAAAAACACGGTGTTAAAAATTACCCTTTGGGCGATAAGCTTATTGACATTATTTGTGAAAAGCGCAATTCTGCAGACGAAACACCCGTTATAACAGTAACAGGTGCGGATGATATTACAATAGAAGTTGTGTGGAACGGCAAGCGTATAACCGTGTAAAATAAATACTTGCAATTTTTGAAAACTGTGCTATAATAACTATACTAATTTGAATATAAATGCGATGATAAAGAAAAGTAGCGTTGCTCGTGATTTTAAGAGAGGGTGGTCTTTGGCTGTAAGCCGCCTATTTTACTACAACGTGAAGTTCCCTTTTGAGCAGTGTTGCTGAAACAACAGTAGGTGGCAACGGGTGTGCGGTTCCGTTACAGACTGCGGAGAGTGTTTGCTCTTTGAGCGAAAATGCGGGTGGTACCGCGGAGTATGTATTTTCAGACTTCGTCCTGTTTTACGGACGGAGTCTTTTTATTTTTGCTAAAACATCAAAGGAGATATATTATGAAACAACAGCTTGAACAAATCAAGACTGCGGCGCTAAAGGCGATAGCTGACGCTCAAAACAGCGCCGATTGTGAAAATGTTAGGGTAAAATACCTTGGCAAAAAAGGCGAACTAACCGCCATTTTAAAAATGATGGGAGGTCTTTCTCCCGAGGAACGCCCAATAATGGGACAACTTGTAAACACAGCAAAAGCAGAGGTTGATGAAGCTCTTTCGAAAAAAGTTTCTGAAATGCAAGCTCAGGCTGAAGAATTAAAGCTGAAGGAAGAAACTATCGATATCACAATGCCTGCCAAAGCATCAAAAAATGGTAAATTGCATCCGCTTAATACCGTTTTAAACGATATGATAGATATTTTTCAGTCGATGGGCTTTGATGTGGTTGATGGTCCCGAGGTAGAAACCGACCATTACAATTTCGAGTGCCTTAACGTACCTGCTGATCACCCTGCACGCGATATGCAGGATACATTCTATTTGGCTGAAAACATTTTGCTTCGTACACAAACTTCTGCGGCTCAAATAAGAACAATGGAAACTCGCAAACCACCTATTCGTGTAATTTGTCCGGGTCGTGTGTTCCGCGCTGACGAGGTTGATGCAACACACTCTCCGGTTTTCCACCAAATTGAAGGTCTTGTTGTTGATAAAGGCGTTACAATGTGCGACCTAAAAGGTGTGCTTGAACAATTTGCTCACGAGATATATGGACCCGACACAAAAGTTAAATTCCGTCCATCATTCTTCCCATTTACCGAACCATCGGTTGAGGTTGACGTATCTTGCTCAGAATGCGGGGGCAAAGGTTGTCGTGTTTGTAAGGGTGCCGGTTGGATTGAAATTTTGGGCGCAGGTATGGTACATCCAAATGTTCTTCGTAGTTGCGGTATTGACCCTGAAGAATACAGTGGTTTTGCATTCGGTATAGGCCTTGACCGACTTACCACAACTCGTTATAAAATCAGTGATATTCGTTTGTTGTTTGAAAACGATAAGCGTTTCCTAGACCAATTCTAAGAAAGGGGATATTGAATTATGAAAATTTCACTAAAAGCATTAAAATATTATGTGGATATCGATGTTCCCGTTGAAGAACTTTGTGACCGTATGGTTATGGCAGGCTTTGAGGTTGAAAGCATTGAAGCTGAGGGCGAAAACATTAAAAATGTTGTTGCTGCTCGTATTGTAAAGGTAGAACCTCACCAAGATAGTGATCATCTACAAATTTGTCAGATGGATATTGGTAAAGAAGAACTTGTTCAAATTGTAACAGGAGCACAAAATATTAAAGAGGGCGACTTAGTACCTGCTGCGCTTGATAACAGCGATTTACCTAATGGTATGCATATTAAAGCGGGTAAACTTCGTGGTGTGCCATCAAATGGTATGCTTTGTTCTGGTGAAGAACTTTGTCTTACCGAAGCTGATTATGAGGGCGCTAGTGTTCATGGAATTCTAATTCTTCGTGATGAATGGGCGCCAGGTACTGATATGCGCGAGGTATTAGGTCTTGATGATTATATTATCGACTTCAAAATCACAGCAAACCGTCCTGACTGTAATTGCTTTATGGGCGTTGCTAAGGAAGCTTCGGTTGTGCTTGGAAGCGCATATCATCCACCGGTTCCAAGCTATACAACAGTTGGCGAAGATATAAAAGATTATGTTAGTGTTGAGGTTAAAAACTATGACCTTTGCCCACGTTACGTAGGTCGCGTTGTTAAAAATCTTCGAATAAAGCCATCTCCTGTTTGGATGCAAAAGGCACTTATAGCTTCTGGTATGAGACCTATTAACAATATCGTTGATATTACCAACTTTGTTATGTTGGAAACAGGTCAACCAATGCACGCGTTTAATTATAATGATTTAGCTGATAAAAAGATTATCGTTCGTAATGCTGCCGAGGGTGAAACAATTACTACACTTGATGGCAAAGAATATGCTCTTACTACCGATATGCTTGTTATAGCTGATGGTCAAAAGCCATCATGTCTTGCAGGTATTATGGGTGGAAAAGAAAGTGAAATCGAGGATGATACAAAAGACTTGTTCCTCGAATGTGCTAAATTCCGCCGTGATAGTGTTCGTAAGACCGGTCGCGCTTTGGGAATTCGTACTGAATCAAGTGGTCGTTTTGAAAAAGGTGTTGATATTGTAAATGTCCAGTTTGCAATGGATAGAGCATTACAACTTATAAACGATCTTGATGCAGGTGATATCATTGAGGGTGCGATCGATTGCAACCAAGGTTTACCTGAAGATAAGATTTTAACCGTAACCTCAAAGAGTATAGTAGATCTTTTGGGTGTTGAAATTCCTGAAGATAAAATGGTACAAATTTTAAACAGCTTGTGCTTACCTACCGAAGCGAAAGATGGCGTTCTTACTGTTCGAGTACCATCAATTCGTGATGATATCGAAGGCAGAGCTGATTTAGCAGAAGAAGTTATGCGTATATATGGTTATGACCATATTGTTGGAACACCAATGCGCGGTGATGTAATGCGTGGCAAAAAATTATCTGCAAGAGCAAAGAGTGACAAAATGAAATCACTTCTTTGTGGCATGGGTTGTTATGAAATCGCGACCTATTCATTTATAGCATCAGGCGCTCTTGATACCTTGAATCTTGCTGCTGATGATGTTCGCCGCAACGCTGTAAAACTTATCAACCCACTTGGTGATGAGTATTCTACAATGCGTACTCAGTTAGTAACAAGCATGCTTACTGTTGTAGCTACTAATATTAACCGAAAGATTGAATCAGGTAGATTCTTCGAAGAAAGCAAACGCTTTATTCCAAAATCATTGCCTGTAACCGAGCAACCTGATGAGTTACCAACTCTTTGTATTGGTCTTTATGGTAAGGATGAAGATTTCTTTACTCTTAAGGGTATTGTTGAAGAAATTATGTCACTCTTTGGCGCACATACACAGTACAAACGCTCTAACGAAACATATTTGCATCCAGGTCGCCAAGCAGAGGTTTTAGCAAACAATGTTTTAGCTGCTGTCCTTGGTGAAGTTCATCCTGCAGTTGCAAAAAATTATGACATTGATACTAAGGTTTATGTTGCCGAAATTAAACTTGATGTACTTTACGCTATAAATAAGCGTAAGACAACCTATAAACCGCTTCCTAAATATCCGGCTGTTGAGCGTGACTTTGCAATGCTTTGTGATGCTGATATCCCAGTTGGCGATTTAGAAAAGGCTATTCAATCAGGCGGTGGCAGATTGCTTGAAAAGATAGAACTTTTTGATGTGTATCAAGGCGCTCAAATTCCACAGGGTAAAAAGAGTGTTGCGTACAGCGTATGGCTACGCTCGACCGAGGGTACTTTGACCGATGCGCAAATCGAAGATGCTAGTCAAAAAATCATCGCAAAACTTGAAAAACTAGGCGCAGAACTTAGAAAATAATAAAATTTTTCTTGAAATTTTGAATAGCGCAGTATATTATAGTTATAATAACACATTAAGTGGAGGGTAGTTTATTATGAACGATAGAACCATGACCTTTTCAATCGGAGACCAAACCGAGCAGGAAATCAGAAATATTTTGACTCTTGTGTATGATTCACTAAAAGAAAAGGGTTATAACCCAATTAATCAAATAGTAGGTTATATTTTGTCAGAAGATCCGACATATATTACCACTCATAATAACGCTCGTAATCTTATACGCCGCATTGATCGCGACACATTATTACAGTCACTTGTGCGTTATTATCTTACCGCATAAATTTGATGCATTTTTAATAGCCCTTGCATTAAGCGAGGGCTATTTTTATGCATGTATGACAAGCTTGAATACATACTTTTTTATTGACTAATTATTGCATTTCTATTACAATAAATAAATAAGTATAATTTACTTTAGGAGGTTTTATATATGAAAAACGAACTTTTGAAATTGTTGAGTCGAAATGCTCGCTACACAGTAGAACAGTTGGCAGTAATGTTGGCGTCAACTCCTGAAGCGGTCGCGGCCGAGATAGACGAACTTCAAAAAAGCGGTGTTATTTGTGGATATAAAACCGTTATTGACTGGGAAAAGGTTGATGACACAAGCGTTTCTGCAATAATCGAACTTAACGTTGTGCCTAAGGCTGATCTTGGTTTTGAAGAAGTTGCCGAAAAAGTGGCTTCTTATTCCGAGGTAGAAGCAGTATATTTAATGTCAGGCGGATATGACCTTAATGTTGTTGTAAAGGGTAAAAATTTACAAGAAGTTTCTCGTTTTGTAGCTCGTGAATTAGCAACTATTGACTCTGTTACTTCAACAGCAACACATTTTGTTATGCGCCGATATAAAGAAATGGATGTAAAACTCCTTGAAATTGAAAAGGATGACAGGGGGACATTTCTTTTATGATAGACTATTCAAAAATACTATCTCGTACCGTGCAAAACATAAAACCATCTGGTATAAGAAAGTTTTTTGATATAGCAGCTTCAATGGATGATGTTATTTCTTTGGGTGTGGGTGAACCTGATTTTCAAACACCTTGGTTGGTAAGAAAAGCAGGTATAACTTCACTCGAAAAAGGAAAAACTAAATATACCTCTAATTCAGGACTACAAGAATTAAGGCAAGAAATTTCAAGTTATATTGATCGCAAGTGTGGCGTCAAATATGACTATTTGCACGAAATACTAATTTCTGTGGGTGGAAGCGAAGCGATCGATGCAACGCTTCGCGCAATTATTACACCAGGTGATGAGGTTATAATTCCTCAACCATCCTACGTATGTTATGAACCAATAACACAGCTTGTTGGAGGAGTACCGGTAATAATTGAAACTCTTGCAGAAAATGATTTTAAAGTTACAACACAACAATTAAAAAACGCAATAACCGATAAAACAAAGGCACTTATTTTACCGTATCCATGCAACCCTACAGGAGCAATTATGGAAAAAGCGGATTTAGAAGCCTTGGCAGAAATTTTGCGTGATACTAATATTTTAGTTATTTCTGATGAAATTTATTCCGAGTTGACCTTTGCCGAAACCGAGCATGTGTCAATAGCATCTATAGATGGTATGCGCGAACGCACAATCCTTATAAATGGTTTTTCAAAAACTTTTTCAATGACAGGATGGCGATTGGGTTTTGCGTGTGGTCCGCAGGAAATAATTTCTCAAATAACTAAAATCCATCAATTTGCAATAATGTGCGCACCAACTACTGCGCAATATGCCGCAATAGAAGCGCTTAAAAATTGCGATGAAGCGGTTTTAAATATGAAAATGGAATATAATCGCCGCCGCAGACTTATTGTAGATGGGTTTAATAAGGCAGGACTTGTCTGCCGTGAGCCTAAAGGAGCTTTTTACGCTTTCCCATGTATAAAAAGTACAGGTCTTTCGAGTGAAGAGTTTTGTGAGCGTTTGCTTGAATCAAAGCATGTAGCGCTAGTACCTGGCACAGCATTTGGTAAAGGTGGCGAGGGATTTGTTCGAGCTTCGTATTGTTACAGCACGGAGCATATTATAGAAGCTCTTCGTAGAATAAACGAATTTGTAAAGGAGTTACAAAAATGAAAAAAGCTATAATAGCCATAATTGCAGTTGTTTTAGTAGCAGTCGTTGCGATTTCACTATCTTACAATGGTTTTGTTGACAAAGAAGAAGCGGTAAAAACCGCTCAATCGGAAATATCGAACCAACTTAAACGCAGAGCAGATTTGATTCCGAACTTTGTAAATACTGTAAAAGGTTATTCCGAATATGAACAGTCGACCTTTACTGCTGTAACTGAGGCTCGTTCAAAGGTGGCTGCTGCATCTGGCGCCCAAGAACAAGCTCAGGCAAGTGCTGCGCTAGATAGCGCTATTGATATTTGGGTAAACGCTGTAACCGAAGCATATCCAGAACTTAAAGCAAACGAACAATATTTGGCTTTACAGGATGAACTTTCTGGTACCGAAAACCGAATTTCAGTAGCTCGCAGAGATTATAACGAAGCTGTAAAAACCTATAACAAGTCTATACGCAAGTTTCCAGGTAAGATAATAGCAAGTGTTTTTGGCTTTGAACAAGTAGAATATTTCGAAGCTGATGAGTCGGCAAACCAAGTGCCAGATGTAGATTTTAGCTAATATGAGAAGTAAAATTTTAAGTTTAGCGGCAGTGTTTGTTTTGGTATCGGTTTTGGTGTTTTCGTTTGCTTCGTGCGGAAAAGAGAAAAAAACAACCATTCCGACACAAACAAGTTCGTTTTTTGTAAATGATTATGCTGCTGTTTTAAATGAAACGGATGCAGATACTATCTATAAAAAAGGTGTGGCTTTACAAGAAGCAACAACAGCTCAGGCGGTTGTTGTAACAGTAAACAGCCTTGAGGGTGTGTCAATAGAGGATTATGCTTTAAAACTTGGCAGAGAATGGCGCATTGGTACCGAAGATAATGATAACGGTGTAATAATTTTATTGTCAAAAAATGATCGTGAAATTTACATCGCAGTAGGCTATGGACTTGAGGGTGCGTTACCTGATAGTAAAACTGGTAGAATAATCGACAATTATGGCATTACTTATTTTGCAAATGATAATTTCTCAACAGGCATAATGAGTATTTACAACGCCATAGTTAATGAAATTTATATTGAATATGGTATGCAACCTAGTGAAAACTACGTACCATCAGAACTTTTGCCTGATTCGCAAAGTGGCGAAACAACATCATCTGGTAAGGTTTTTGTTTCTTGGATAATATTAATAGTGTTAGTGCTTCTATACACAAGTATATTTGGTAGAAGAGGCGGTTTGTTTATTTTTGGTTCTCCAAGATTTTTCACAGGTGGCTTCCATGGCGGATTCGGCGGTTTCCACGGTGGTTCATCGGGCGGTTTCGGTGGATTTAGTGGTGGCGGCGGTTCGTTTGGCGGCGGAGGCGCAGGAAGAAAATTTTAATTTTTTATATTCCCCTTTTAATAAGGGGAATATTGCTGTTTAAATGAAATTTTAAAGGTGGGAGAATATGTCCGAACAATTTAATAACAAAGATTACGGCGAATATTTTTCCGCCATTGAAAAAAGTCTTGAAAGAAAAACAGATTATATAAACAAGTCCGAATTGATGAAAAAATCATCAAAAAATTCCTTTGGTGGTGTTATAAAACTTAGACCATGGGTTTGTGTGACAGCATTAATATTAGTGGTGACCTTGGTGTTGATAATAGCAATACCTAAAAAAGCCAAGGTTGATGATGCACTACAAATCCCACAACAACGTACTGAAGATGTTGTTAGTAACATTAAAGAGGAAGAAAGTGTTGACTTTTTTGCCGAGTACACACAAGACACCTCAAGCATAGGTGCGGAGGTTGTTAGTAAAAATATAATAGTTGTAAATTGTGATACCGATAAAGTGGTTGCATCACGTGATGCATCCGTGCGTTGTTATCCTGCATCAACCACAAAAATAATGACAATTCTTACAGCTGTCGATTATATAACCGATTACGATAAAACATTCACATTTAGTTTTGATATAACCGATCCTTTGTATATTGCCGAGGCAACAGTTGCGGGATTTTCAAATGATGAAGCAATAAACATGACTGACTTGCTTTATGGCGCTATACTTCCTTCAGGCGCAGATGCAACGGCAGGACTAGCTTTATCGATAGCAGGTAGTGAGGAAGAATTTGCAAAACTAATGAATAAAAAGGCGAAGCAGTTGGGGTTGAAAAACACCAATTTTACAAATTCTAGCGGTTTGTATGACCCGAATCATTACACAACAGCCGAAGAAATGGCAGTAATTATTCGCGCAGCTATGCAAAACGAGTTGTGTCGTAAAATTTTATCGACTTATCAATACACAACAGCTGCTACTCCGCAGCATCCTGATGGAATAGAACTTACGAGCACATTGTTTAGTCATATGTATGGCACAGAACCCGAGGGCTCTGATATTTTAGGTGGAAAAACAGGTTTTGTAAACGAATCTGGTTATTGTATAGCCTCGTTTGGTAAGAGTGATGGTGGCACTGAATATGTTTGTGTAACACTTGGAGGAAGCGGCTTATGGCCAACCGTTTACGACCAATTTGAACTTTATGAACAATATGCAAAATAATAACTTGAAAAAAACATATAAAAATGTTATTATAAAATAAATATGCAACCGATTAAATTTATTTAATTTAAGAGAGGATTAATATGGAAGAAAAAACTATAAATATAATGGATTTATTGATGCTCGCTTGGCGCAGAATGTGGATACTTATTTTAGTTTTAATTATTTGCGCATCCGGAGCTTTTGCTTATTGTGAGTTCTTTACCACACCATCATATAGCGCAACAGCATCTTTGCTTGTTACTAACGGCGCGGTTACAACTCCGTATGATGACGAAACAAATAAAGTTGCAAGTAGCGATATGTCAGCTTCACTTTATTTGGCTTATACAGTAGTTGACATTTTGAACACACCTGATGTGTACAAAAAAGTTGCTGATTCTTTGGGCGCTGATTATGGTTTCCAAAATCTTATGAATCGCAGCACTATTGCAAGACGTAGCGAAGAAACCTTGTTTATAGATGTAACATTCACAAGTAATGATCCTAAAGAAGCAATGCGAATAGCAAACAAATATGTAGAGATTGCGTGTGGATATATACCTGAGTTTATACCATCTTCACGTGCAATGATTGCTTCTACAGCAATTAAGTCTGTAATGACCTATCCACGCACTTTAGTAACAACAGCAGCTTTTGGTATTATTGGTGCGGTGGTAGCGTACATAATATTATTTATAGTTGAATCTACAAATCGCGCAATCAAAGGCGAGGAAGATTTTGCTGCTAATTTCGAGGTTCCACTTTTAGGTGCGGTTCCAGATTTCGAAAATGCAGAATCAGGCAGTTCATATCGCAAGAGAAAAGGCAGAGGAGGATACGGCAGTGGCTATTAAAAAATCATCTGAAAACCAAAATGTTGTTATGAATATCAGCGAAAGCCGTCATGTTCCGTTCGCAGTTGTTGAAGCGTACAAAACTATACGTACAAACCTTACCTTCTTGTTGTCAGGTAGCGAAGCAAAGGTGTTTGGTATAACAAGTCCTGAAGCTGGTGAGGGTAAATCCACAACAGCAATAAATATGGCTATTGCTTTTTCACAACTTGGCGATAAAGTATTGCTTATAGATGCTGATATGCGCCGTAGTTCTGTTCACAAAAAAATTAAAATTGAAAACAATGGAGGCCTTTCAGGAATATTGGCAGGTTTCCACAAATATGAAGAAGTTATTAATCACATAAGTGATACTTTCGATGTTATCACAGCAGGTCAGGTTCCACCAAACCCAAGTGAACTTTTAGGATCTGCAAGATTTAAAGAGCTTGTAGAAGAAGTTGGTAAAAAATACAGTTATGTAATTATAGACACACCTCCGGTTGATGTTGTAACTGATGCGCTAGTTATTGCACCACAAACATCAGGATTGGTGCTTGTTGTAAAGGATCAGGTTACACCAACTGATGCAATCAAGCGAACAATCGAGGCTGCCAACTTTGCTGATATAAACATTTTGGGCGCGATTATGAATGGTGCAAATCCAAAATCTGGTAGACGATATGGCTATCGTAAATACGGTAAGTATGGCTATCGTAAATATAGCAAGTATGGTTATGGATATAACAACCAAATCAAAAAACCAGTAGAACCAGCTCAAGAGACTGAGCAACAGTAATTTTAAATCGGGAGAACCTTTGCGTTTTCCCGATTTTTTAAAAGAAGGTAATATATGACATTTCTCGATATACATTCTCACATTTTGCCCGGTGTTGATGATGGCGCTAAAGACAAAGAAACATCAATAAAGCTTCTGGAAATGCTAAAAGAACAGGGTGTTACCCACGTTATAGTTACACCACATTTTTACCCTGATACAGACAATGATAAAGAATTTTCTGAGCTTACAAAAGATGCTTTTGTAAAATTGTGTGAAGAAATTAAAGGCGCTGATTTGCCTAAAATTTATTTGGGTTGTGAACTCCATTATTTTAGCGGAATAGGTAAATCTAAATCACTTGAACAATTTGTGATAAAAGGTACAAACTATATATTGTTAGAGCTGCCTTACACAAAAGTTGTTACAAAAACAATTTTGCAAGATATTATTGATATAAGCGAAATACAAGGGTTAAAACCAATCATTGCTCATATCGAGCGTTACAGGAAAGCCAAAGGATTTAAAAAACTTTTAAAACTAGTATCCGATGGATATGCTTTGGCGCACATAAATGCTGGGGCTGTACTTGCTAAAGAAGACTCAAGATTTTGTCAAAAATTAATAAAGAAAGGATATATATCATATCTTGCTAGTGATACTCATTCTATAAAAAATCGTCCGCCTATGATAAAACAAGCGCTAAATGTTATAACCGAGCGTATGGGCAAATCTTTTGCAAACAGGTTAATTATTAAATCAAACCGACTTTTAGAGGAAATCGAGGGTATTAATGAATAGCAATAACCTTAATATCAACAAAAAAGATGATTTAGTCTATATCACATTTCCACGTCTTGAATCTTGCGGTGTGGTGCGCCACACTTTTTCAACGAGGCTTGGTGGTGTAAGCACAGGACAGTATAGCACCATGAATACTAGCTTTTCGGGCGGAGATGATTTTAGCCTAGTCGAAGAAAATTATCGCCGTTTGTGTGGTGCAGTTGGCATAGATATATCTCACCTTGTATTAAGTAAGCAAACTCATACTAATAATGTGAAAATAGTTACCAAGTCCGATTGTGGTACTGGCTACACCAAACCATCGTTTTGTGATGTTGATGGTCTTATTACAAACCAGTCGGGTGTAGCGCTTGTTACGCAGTATGCCGATTGTACTCCACTGCTGTTTTGTGATCCAATAAAACGCGTATGCGCAACTTCTCATGCTGGTTGGCGTGGTACAGTAAGCGGCATTGGCAAAGTGACCGTTGAAAAAATGGTAGATGAATTTGGTTGTGACCCATCAAATATAATAGCGGCAATAGGTCCGTGTATATGCGAAAATTGTTACGAGGTTGACATGCCTGTGCTTGAGGCATTTATGGAAAGCGGAATGGATGTTACAGGTGTGTTTCGTGAGGGCCGTGATGAAAATCATTTTATGCTAAATCTTGTACAAGCGAATAAAAACATTTTGATTTGCGCAGGAATCAAAGAAGAAAATATAGATATAAGTGACATATGTACTTGTTGTAATGCTGATGAACTTCACTCGCATCGTGCGACCGGTGGAAAACGCGGAAATCTTGCCGCGATAATAGAACTTATATAATAAAGGGGATAATAAGATGAAACTTAATTACAAGCGCACCGTACTTATTGGTTTTGCCTTTATGGCAATACTTGCTTTTTGGCAATTTTATGACCAAGTTATACCTTACTTGCTAGAAGTCAAGTTTGGTCGTGACGTTTTTGAGTCGAAGGTGTTTATGGCGATGGACAATGTCTTGGCTGTGTTTATGTTACCGTTGTTTGGTAAGCTTTCTGACAAAACAAAAACTAGGCTTGGAAAACGTACCCCTTACATCCTTTATGGTACAATTGCTTCGGTAATCCTTATTTGCGTATTAGCATATTTTGAAAAACAAAACAATTTCTGGGGCTTTATTATTGTGCTAATGGCATTGCTTATTGCTATGGCTACTTATCGTTCACCTGCGGTGGCTTATATGCCAGATGTTACCGAAAAGCCACTTCGCAGTAAAGGTAATGCGATTATAAATCTTGTTGGTTACATAGGTGGTATTTTTGCTACGGTATTGATGATGTTTATGCTAAAGGGTGGCGAAAAGTACGTTGAAAATGGCGAAATAAAAATTAAGTACCCAGACAGCTTATCGTTTACACCAGTATTTATAATAATAGCGGCCTTTATGTTAGTTACAGTTCTTATTATGGTGTTTACTGTTAACGAGAATAAAGTTTTAGCCGAAACAAATATAAAAGATGATGAGCAAGACAATTTGACAGAAAAGAAAAAACTTTCAAAACCTGTAATTGCTAGCCTTGCGCTTATACTTACATCTGTTTTGTTGTGGTATACAGCATACAATGGCGTTACCACTTCGTTCTCTATGTATTGCTTTAAAATATGGGGAATAGATTTAGGAGCTTCATCTATGTATCTTACGGTTGCTACTGTTACGGCAATAGCAGCATTTGTTCCCCTTGGTATATTGTCAAGTAAAATTGGTAGAAAAAAGGCGGTTCTTTTTGGTATTGCAATTATGACTGCGTGTTATGCAATTGCGATGTTTATCGATGCCGAAACAGTTACCCAAGCGCCTTGGATTATGTATATCGTGTTTGGTATAATAGGTATTGGATGGGCTTCTATAAACGTAAACTCATTCCCGATGGTTGTGGAAATGTGTACAGGTTCTGATGTTGGTAAATACACAGGATACTACTATACATTTTCAATGGCGGCACAAATTGTAACACCATTGCTTTCAGGTTGGCTTATTAAAACCTTACCAATGGGTTATAAAATTTTGTTCCCATACGCTGTTGTATTCTCGGTAGCATCGTTTATTACCATGAGTTTAGTTCGCCACGGCGACTCAAAACCTGACAGCAAAACTGCGATTGAAGAACAATTTGCAGCTGATAATTAAAAAAAGTAAAAGGCTCTGCACTGAGGCACACTCCGTAAGGAAGTGTGCCTCAGTTATATTGATTGGCAGTGATGTACGGCTACCCCGAGGCTTTTATATCACTTTTGCTTAAAAGCAAAAATACCACTGCAAACAATAGTTTGCAATATCACTTTACCCTCCGAGATAAATCTTCTTTTTTCGACAAACATTTACCTTTCTCAAAGCATATAACCTACTATGACACTTTCTACTTGAAAGTGTCAATTTTTATGTAAAAAGAAAATTAGGAGACACTTCGTAAAGAAGCATCTCCTAAGCAGAGCCTTTTGTTATCTTTTTGGATATGGTAAATCAGGAAGTCCTAAAATATAATCAGCAGAAACATTATAATAAACGCTTAATTGTTTTACTATATGACAAGGAATTTCGGTTTCTCCACGTTCCCAGCGTTGATATGTAGTAGTGTAGACATTTAACATTTTAGCTATTTCCGCTTGTGTTTTGTCTTTATCTTCTCTTAAATCTCTAACTCTTTGATAAATATATTCCATAAATACACCTCAAGAATCACTATAACAAAAAACACAAAAACGTGTTGACAATAACACAAAAATGTGTTATTGTAGCATAGGTTTAATAACCATGCCAAACTATAACATAAAAATATCATGCACAAAAGCACCCGAAAACTTTCGGGTGCTTTTGATATCTTAGATTAAAATTTAATTACTAAGTTTATAGGATAATGTCATTAAACTATCACCGAAGTGAATGTTTTCAACCTCTACACCAGGGTGTTCGAGCGCAATGTCATAATGGCTGAAATTTAAAAAGCCTTTGACCCCAAGCTTTATAAGTTGTTCGCAAATTTCTTTTGATGCTTCTTTTGGTATACAAAGAATTGCAGCGCGGGGCATATTTTCACGACAAAATTCATCTAATGAGGATATATGGCGTATAGGAACATTACGCACCATTTGTCCTACGAGCGATTCTTTTGAATCAAACATACCTATAAGATGAAAGCCTTTAGACTCAAAATTAATATAGTGCGCAATTGCTTTACCTAGATTGCCAACGCCAATTAAAATTGCATTTTGTGGTTTATCTAGACCCAAAATTCTTGCGATTTCATTTTGTAAAAGCTCAATGTTATAGCCGTATCCTTGTTGACCAAACTCGCCAAAGCAGTTTAGGTCTTGGCGTATTTGACTTGCGGTTAGGTGCATACGGTCGGACAATTCGCGCGATGAAATTCGTGTGAGCCCTTCTTTTTTTAGTTCGCCTAAAAAACGATAGTAACGTGGCAAACGGTTAATTACTGATTTTGAAATGCCGGTTGGATTCATTGTATATACTCCTAAAAAGATTGTTAAAAAAATGAACAAGTCTATTTTAAAAAAAATTTTTAAAAAAGTCAAGAAAAAATGCTTGACAAATTTAAAAAGGTGTGTATAATAAAGAACGTAAAAAGTAGTAACGATTACTACTTTTAAGAAAGAGGTGAGTTATGGCTAACTATTCAAAGCAACGTGAAGCTATACTAAACGAGCTTCATTCGCGATGCGATCACCCGACTGCCGCTCAGGTTTATGAAGGGGTTCGCAAGGTCATACCAAACATCAGCTTGGGTACAGTTTACCGAAACCTCGCTTCGCTTGTCGAAAGTGGCGAAATACTAAGTGTCACGGTTGGCGATGGGTATGAACATTTTGATGGCGATAAATCTTTTCATTTGCATTTGCACTGTAAAGAGTGTGGTGCGATAATCGACTCTCGAGTCGAACAAAGCAAAATAAAGGGTCTGGCCGAATTTGATGGCTTCACACCCGAGACCAGCGTATGCGTGGTTTATGGAATATGTAAAAATTGCAATAAGCAATAAAATAAATAAAAAATAAAAACTATTTAATTTTTGGAGGATTTAAAAATGAAAAAATATGTATGTATGATTTGCGGTTATGTTCATGAAGGCGATGCGGCACCTGATGCTTGCCCAATTTGTAAGGCTCCTGCAGCTAAATTTGCAGAACAAGCAGGCGAAAAGATATGGGCTGCTGAACATGTAGTAGGTATCGCAAAAGGCGTTGATCAAAGAATTATTGATGGTCTTCGCGAAAACTTTAATGGTGAATGCTCAGAGGTAGGTATGTATCTTGCAATGTCACGTGTAGCACATCGTGAAGGTTATCCAGAAATCGGCCTTTATTGGGAAAAAGCTGCTTTAGAAGAAGCAGAGCACGCTGCAAAATTTGCAGAACTTTTGGGCGAAGTTATCACAGACTCTACCAAGAAAAATCTTGAAATGCGTGTAGATGCTGAAAACGGTGCTACAATGGGCAAATTTGAACTTGCTAAACTTGCAAAAGAACTTGGTTTAGATGCAATCCACGACACTGTTCACGAAATGGCTCGTGATGAGGCTCGTCATGGTAAAGCATTTGAGGGACTCCTCAACCGTTATTTTAAATAATTAAGATAATTTAAAGGGAGTCGGAAACGGCTCCCTTTTGTGTTTTTAATAATATTAAAAGGATGATATTATGTTAGATAAAAAAGTTATAGAACTACTAAACGACCAAATAAACAAAGAATTTTACAGCGCATATCTTTATCTAGATATGGCAAATTATTATATCGAAAATGACCTTGATGGCTTTGGTAATTGGTACAACATTCAGGCTCAAGAAGAACGTGACCACGCGCTATTGTTTTTGAAATATTTACAAAGCAATGGTGTAAAAGTAACGCTTGAAGCAATAGATAAACCTGACAAAGTGTTTAAATCTCATCTTGATCCGTTGCTCACAGGCGCTCAACATGAACGCTTTGTTACCGATCTTATCCACAAAATTTATGAGGCGGCTTATGATGTAAAGGACTTCCGCACAATGCAGTTTTTGGATTGGTTTGTAAAAGAGCAACTTGAAGAAGAGGAAAATGCCGACAAGCTTGTTAACAAGTACAAATTATTTGGCGATGACCCCAAAAGTCTTTATCTTCTTGATCAAGAACTTGCCGCACGTGTATATACAGCACCAAGTTTAACGCTATAATAATTTCATTTTTTAAGTTAAAAATATATTTTTAATAATAACCTCCCAATATAATGTAAATTATATTTTCTGCATTTTTTTATTTTTTCGGATAATAATATTATCGGAGGAATGATAATATGAGAAAATTATTTGTATTTTTATTTGTTTTGATTCTTGCTTTTTCTCTTACAGCTTGCGGAAGAGCAATGGATGATGCAAAAAATGATGCCGAGTCTATCGGTGATTCGGTTGTAAGCGGCACCGAAAGTGCTGTTGACAAGGTTACAAGCAAAACCGAGTCTACGGTCAAAAGCGCAACTGATGATTCTATGAATTTGATGGCTGGCATAACAGCAAAAGAGGCAAAGGAATCGGCGCTTAAACATGCGGGACTTGATGAAAATCAGGTAAGTGATGTTGATGTAGATCTTGACCGTGATAATGGAAAACTTATTTACGAGGTAGATTTTAATTCCGGTAATACCGAATATGATTACGACATCAACGCAGAAACAGGCGAGGTAATTTCTGCCGATAAGAGTAAGGATTAAATAGTTGGACATTTGTCCAACTGTACATAACATTTTTAAATTTATATTGCACCTTTTTAAAATGTATGATATTATAATTAAAGATTTTTAAAGGGTGAGTTTTATGAAGAAAATTTTGTGTTGTATAATTTGTTTGCTTATTGTTTTTGGTCTAGTTGGTTGTAAAAAATCAACCAATGGTTTAAGCGACTCAAGCAATCCTAATGGTATAAACGGTCAAGCAAACGCCGAAGATGGAGAAAGTCCGATTCCCCAAAAACCTATAGAACTTATGCAACGCACAGTGTCTAATGATGTTGAGTTTGTTCTTGTAGATAGTAAGGATAAGGTGTGGCTAGAAAACGAAGATGTTGAGGGCGTACTTATTGTTTATAAGAAAGGCCAAAATCGTTATTTAGAATTGCGCTTTACAGAAGAAGGCACAAAAAAATTTAAAAAAGCTGTGCGAAGAAACAAAAAAAGCACTTTGATTGTTAAGTTGGATGGCGAAGTTTTGATCCCAAGCGTAGTCGCTAACGAGCTATCACCTGATTGCGCAAGAGCTGATGGTAAATACGAAAATGTAGTAGACTGGTTTAATAAGCTTACATAAAGAAAAAGACTTCCGTAAGGAAGTCTTTTTTAAACCGTTTTTTCTATTATAGCCGCTAAAACTGTTATATCATCCGGGCGTGAGTTTGAATACCTCCGTCTTGCGCAATCACAAATATGCTCGGCCAAATCTTGGGCGCTACCATCGTGCCAGCGCTCCAGTTCATCGCGTATCCATTCGGTACCTTCAAAAGTCACCCCATCTGATACAAGCAATAAAATATCATTTGCTTTAAGTTTTATATTTGCTCGGTCAAAAGATACGTTTTTTAAAATACCAATAGGAAGACTGTTGCTTTCGGCTCGGCCTGATTTTCCGTTTCGCCGCACCAAAGTTGGCGCGGCCCCTGCTTTGTAAAGATGTGTCTCGCCTGTAAACAGGTCTATCTTTGCTATATCAATGGTAGCAAGTGATTCATCACTCGACTTAAATAGCATAGATGAATTTAAAATTTTAAGAGAACAGTCGTAACCAAATCCCGCCTTAAGCAAACGCGCCATAAGTCCTGAAGCCATTGCACCATCTACGGCAGCTCTACCGCCGGTACCCATTCCATCGCTTAAAAGCATTACAAAATGCCCTTTTCCATCATTGAAATACTTGTACGCATCGCCGCTGACAGAGCCTAATGTTGCGCAATGTTGGTGGGCGCCTATATCTATTCTAAATACAGGATGTTCATTTACAGTTATAACAGCTCCATCACAGGTTTTTGCAATATTAGGTATATCAAAATCTCGTTCGCAAGCAAGTGATAGTGTTTTCATAATTTGTAGTCGATTAAGTACGGTTTCAGATGAATTTTTTGTTTTGATTTCTAGTGATACTCTACCGTATTTGTCTATTTTTGCGGTTGAGTGGGTTGTGTTAATTCCTAAATTACCAAGTGAAGCCGCAGCGGTTTGGGCAAGAAGATTATTATATTGTTCATCGTTTTCTAAATCATTCGAAAGTTCGTTTAGCATATCGGCAATGCCTTCAAACTGTTCTGACACAACCTGTCTGACTTCTTCGATACGGCTTTCGGCTGATATATGCGCGGTGTATTGAGCATAGCGATTTTTAACAGTATCCTCCATTTTTTTGACACGCAAACATCTACCGCGAAATTCATCAAGTTCAGGTACGGTTTGTGGTATATCACCGCCTTTTATATAGTTAATCATTGCCATAACTGCACTAAGGGTTGAGTTGGCTTTGTTTTCCCAACAGTGAAGCCTTAGTTTACAACCTGCACAGGCATCTTGTTCGATATATGCCAAAACCGTTTTAAAATCAGGAGCGTTTATTTTCCCGAGTTCTTTAGAAACCTGGTTAACGGTGTCGGACACATCTAACAATGCTTCACTTGCAAGATTTAGTCGCAAAGATAACGCCTTGTTAAATCCTTCTTCAATAGAGAGGGTTGGTTTTTGTGAAAAAAATTTGCTAAAGACTACACCAATACTTCGTGGTGTTAGTATAAATAATAAACTTGCAGATATTATTTCAGTCATAAATATAGCAGAACCCTCTGTAAATTGCATAAATGAAATGCCGATTATACCGCACGCAATCATTGAGACAGCTTGAGCATATTTTCCAAGAGGTGAAAATATACCAACAGCAAGACCTGATAACGCATATATTCCAAAACCGCCCTCAAACGAAAATGTGACTGCTGCGCAAAATGAAACTGCTATTCCACAAAAACAGCCTATGGCTGTACCACCATATTTTGCTGATACCAAAATTAAAAAAGCGCCTATTGTTCTACCAAGCGAAATGCCCCAAATTGTAAAGTTGTTAAGTCCTATAAGAATCATAGCAACACTAACAAGCAAACAACCGATTTCATCAGTTGAAAGACCAAAATGATTTTTTTGTAATATGATAAAAGTTCGATGTGTCAAAAATACAACGCCAAAAATAACAATGCATTCGGCGGCAAGTTTTAGCGCATCAATTGGAACACCACTATATGTAACAGCGCCTGTGAAAACATTTGCAAGAGTAGTTATACCACTTAAAAAGAAAGGATTTTCACTAATTTTTTTATAATTTGATAGCATAAGTCGTATAGCCACAACAGCAAACAACGCCGCAATATATCTAAAACCTCCACTGCTTATCGCTGGTATAAAATATCCAATAAAAGCGCCTACAGCAACGCTAGGCAAAAAAACTATGGTACATCCACCGACCATCACAAGTCCGAAAGGCATGAGTGAGTTAAACACTACGCCTCGAGAGGCGATAAACCCTAAAAGTGTGACAAAAATATGTAAAATTATAGCATACGCTATTTCTTTTCCGTTCGTGGAGATATCGTTTTTTTGTTTTGTAATTAAATCCTTCATTTTTTATACATCACGTTCCTTTGCGGGTTTATTTTGGGGATAAATTCTCAAATTGATTATATAATCAAAGCAACAAATATTTTGTCAAAGCCAGACAGTATAAAATATATGTTTTTGTCTTTAAGCGTTGAAAAAAGAATTTTGATAATCCTGAATTATTTGGAGAAAATATTTTGGGAGTGATGTATTATGAATAAAAACTTTAAAATATTAGTTTTTATATTTATTTTTATGCTTATATTATGTGTGTCGGTAGGAGCACTTTCAAAGATTGGTTCTACCGGAAACGAGGTAAGCAAGATTCAAAACCGACTAAAAGAATGGGGATATTATAACGGCGCAGTCGATGGAATTTTTGGAACAGCAACTAAAAATGCAGTCATAAAATTTCAAAAGGCGAACGGTCTTAAAGCTGATGGTATCGTAGGTAGCAAAACGCTAGCCGCTATGGGTATAAGCAGTTCATCCTCTTACAATTCTGCTGATTACGAGTTGCTTGCGCGTATAATTTCAGCCGAGGCCAGGGGCGAAAGTTATTTAGGTCAGGTGGCGGTAGGCGCTGTGGTGCTAAACAGGATAGAGCACCCATCTTTCCCTGATACACTGTCGGGAGTGGTGTATCAAAATGGTGCGTTTTCATGCCTTTATGATGGCCAATTTTATGAAGCGATTGCCGATAGTGCCTACTCGGCGGCGAGGGATGCGTTAAACGGGCTTGATCCATCAGGTGGCGCAATATACTATTACAACCCAACCACAGCCACAAACAAGTGGATTCGTTCGCGCCCTGTTATAACAACCATAGGCAGACATATTTTTTGCGCCTAAAACTTAAAAAGAACACAACCAATTTGATTGTGTCCTTTTTAAATGCGAGACTTTGTAGGTTGTCTAGGTTTGCCGGATTTATCCTATCCTAAAAGATATTTGTTATCTTAATCAAAAAAAGCAAGACTCGATTGAGTCTTGCTTTTTGTTAGTTTTTAAGACTTTGCATTGGTGCAGGGATTCTTCCACCACGTTCAATAAATTTTTTAGGACTTGCAGATAAATTTACATCCATAATAGGACCCTCACCCAAAAGTCCGCCAAAGTTAAGTTCATCACCAGCTTTTTTGCCAATAGCAGGTATTACACGAACGGCTGTAGTTTTTGAGTTAACCATACCAATAGCAGCTTCATCTGCAATAATTGCCGATATAACCTCGCTAGGTGTGTCGCCGGGTATTACCACCATATCAAGACCTACCGAGCATACAGCGGTCATTGCTTCAAGTTTTTCAATTTTCAAGTCGCCGCTACGTGCCGCCGCAATCATACCCTCATCCTCGGATACTGGTATAAATGCTCCTGAAAGTCCACCTACCGAATTACAAGCCATAACGCCACCTTTTTTAACAGCATCATTAAGCATTGCGAGTGCGGCGGTTGTTCCGTGGGTTCCGCAAACGCCGAGTCCTATTTCTTCAAGGATTCGTGCAACCGAGTCACCAACAGCAGGTGTAGGCGCAAGGGAAAGGTCAACTATACCAAAAGGTACACCAAGTCGGCGCGCAGCTTCGCTGCCAACTAATTGACCTACACGAGTAATTTTGAATGCTGTGCGTTTTATGGTTTCGGCAACAGCGCCAAGGTCACCATCACATTTTTTGAGTGCGGCATAAACAACACCAGGACCTGATACGCCAACGTGAATAACACAGTCAGGTTCACCAACACCGTGGAAAGCGCCTGCCATAAATGGATTATCTTCGGGGGCGTTACAAAATACCACCAATTTTGCAGGACCAATACAATCACGGTCTGCTGTAAGTTCGGCACTGGTTTTTACAATTTCACCCATAAGTTTTACAGCATCCATATTTATACCCGCTTTGGTAGATCCTATGTTAACTGATGAGCAAATGTTTGTGGTTTCGTTAAGTGCTCGTGGAATAGATTTAATCAGCTCGACATCACCTGCTGAAAAACCTTTTTGAACAAGAGCTGAATATCCACCGATAAAATTAACGCCAACGGTATCGGCAGCCTTTTGAAGAGCGTGTGCATATTTTACAGGGTCGCCGCCAGAAACTGCGACAAGCATAGCAATTGGAGTTACAGAAATACGCTTGTTTATAATTGGTATACCATACTCGGCTTCAATGTCCTCGCCTACTTTTACAAGGTTACCTGCGCAGCGAACAATTTTGTCATACACTTTTTGACAAGAAACATCAATATCACTATCAGCACAATCGAGTAGTGAAATACCCATTGTGATGGTACGTATATCAAGATTTTCTTGCCTAATCATATTTATAGTTTCTAAAATATCATTAAGATTAAGCATATAAAATTACCTCAATTAAATGCGATGCATCGAGTTAAAAATATCTTCGTGCATAACATGGATTTCCAAATTCATAGCTTCGCCCAAATTTTGCATATTATCAGAAAACTCTTTAAAGTTACAGTTGAGATTTGAAATATCGGTAAGCATCACCATTACAAACATGTCTTGTAAAACTGATTGAGTAATATCGATAATATTTACATTGTAGTCAGCACAAGCAGCGCTAACTTTTGCTGTAATACCAACTGTATCTTTGCCCATAACTGAAATTACTGTTTTTTTCATAATTCTTCCCTCACATAGTTGTATAATTCTTCACGGCGGTGTTCAAGCTCGGAAGCAAATGTGTCTTTAGTTGCTTTTACAATAAGCGCACATCCAGCTGCAGCAAGGCTAACAACAAAAAATGGCAGATAAAAAAATCCTGCGACAAATGTTATACCGGCACCAGCTAAACAGCAAACTGAAATTTTCTTCATACAGGTTAGGTTTTGGTCGCCAAAAACGAGTCCGCCTAAAATATTTTTAAGTAGTTTGCGAAGTGAAAAAAGCGCTACGGCCGCAAATGGCAAACTAGGATAACAAGTAAGCATTACAACCACAGGTAATCCTTGATCTTTGTGGCGAACCTCAACAAACCAGGTAACAAGCCATGGAAGCGCTATCGCAAGTACAAAAAGTACAACGATTGATAAATTAATAATAACATAAGTGATTTTTACTGATTTTTTGTGATTATGCATATCAGACACCTCTTTTGAAGTATTATACAATATAATATAATCATAAGCAAGTAAAAAACCTACTATTAACGATTTTTTATGCTTTATTTTAAAAATATATAACTTGTATTAAATAGGAAGAAATTTCATGATAAAAAATTTTTTAGTTATGATTTTGATTTGTGTATTGCTTTGTGGGTGTTCGCCTGCCAACAATCAAGATGGCAAGTCAACAAGTATTGTCGGCGTTTGGATTTCATATAGCGAACTTGATGCAATGTTATCAAACAATGATTTTAAAAATCAGTTTTGCGCAACTGTTGATATTTGTAAATCTAGGGGAATCACAGATGTTTTTGTACATACAAGACCTTATTGTGATGCGATTTACAATTCAATGTATTTTTCAAAACGTGAAACTGTAATGCAATATGATTTTGATGTGCTTGAATATATGATAAATGAGTGTCACAACGAAGGAATTAAGTTCCATGCGTGGATTAATCCGTACCGAGTTAGAACTGCTGATGATAACATAGCTAATTTACCGCTAGATAGCATTGTTCGTAAATGGATTAAAGACAACGATATAGACAACGACAATAATATTTGTTTTAGTAATGGTATATATTTAAACCCTGCTTCTAGCGAAGTTCAACAGCTGGTAATAAACGGTATACGTGAAATAATAAATAATTATAACGTAGATGGCATTCATTTTGATGACTATTTTTATCCCACACAACAAGAAGATTTTGACAATGCATCATATACTAAATATTGCCAAAACACTCAAACTCCACTGAGCCTGAGCGATTGGAGACGCGCTAATGTTAATTCGCTTATAAGTGGTAGTTACACAGCTATAAAATTCAAAGATAAAGACATTGTGTTTAGTGTAAGTCCATCTGCTTCAATTGAGGAAAATTTCAACCGCCATTATGCTGATGTATCCGCGTGGTGTAATAACGGTTGTGTGGATTATGTTATACCACAGTTGTATTTTGGCTTTCAATACCCAGACAGTAATTATAATTTTGATAATTTAATAACCGAATGGGAAAACCTTATAAATAAAACTCGCACAAAACTTTTAATAGGTCTTGCAAGTTATAAAATAGGCACCCAGAACGAACCTGACAAAGCCGAATGGAAAAATGGAGTTGATGTAATTAAAAGACAGGTTGAGTTGTGCAAAAACGATATTAATATATTAGGTTATGTTTATTTTTCGTACACTAGCATGTATGAATATATTTAAATAAAAAATCCAAACCCATATTATAGGGTTTGGATTTTTTGGTGCGGATAACAGGAATCGAACCTGCACCGAGTTGCCTCGACTAGAACCTGAATCTAGCGCGTCTGCCAGTTCCGCCATATCCGCGTTTTGCCGACAAATCAGCAAACACAATTATACTTAACCGATATATAAAAGTCAAGGTGATAATTGTAAGGAAAAGGGCTGTTTATTTTGCTATTTCATCAATCTTTTTAAGTTGTTCAAATGTGAACGGCGCAGAGTTTACAGCGTTTATGTTATCAATTATTTGCGAAGGTTTTGATGCCCCGACAAGTACGCTTGTAATACCTTCGGTTTGAAGTACCCAAGCGAGTGACATTTGAGCTAGTGTTTCACCGCGTTCAAGAGCAATATCGTTAAGCAAACGAATTTGTTCGAGTCTTTGTGGTGTTAGATGGCTTTCTTTTAGAAAAACTCCGCTGGTTCGTATTCTGCTGTCAGATGGGATACCATCGATATAACGATTTGTAAGTAGTCCTTGTGCCAAAGGGCTAAAAATAATGACGCCTTTTTTCTCGCTTTTAGCTGCTTCTAAAAGTCCGTTTTGTTCGATACCACGATCAAATATCGAATAACGGTTTTGGTTTATTACAAAAGGACATTTTAAATCTCGTAAAATAGCGGTAGCTTCTTTCATTCTTTCGCCATCGTAGTTCGAAAGACCGGCATAAAGTGCTTTTCCGCTTTTAACAGCCTGAGCCAATGCTCCCATAGTTTCTTCAAGTGGAGTATTAGGATCAGGGCGATGATGATAAAAAATATCCACATAGTCAAGACCGAGTCTTTTTAGGCTTTGGTCAAGACTTGAAAGTAAATATTTACGAGAGCCAAAGTCACCATAAGGTCCCTCCCACATATAATAACCAGCTTTTGTGCTTATAATCATTTGGTCACGATAAGCATTCATTTCTTCGCGAAGTATTTTACCAAAATTTTCTTCAGCGCTACCGGGTACAGGGCCATAATTGTTTGCAATATCAAAATGTGTAATACCGCCATCAAAAGCTGTAAAGCACATATCTTTCATGTTTTGGTAGGAGTCGTTTGTGCCAAAGTTGTGCCAAAGTCCAAGAGAAACTGCCGGTAACTTTAGTCCGCTTTCACCGCAGTTGTTATATTTCATATTATTGTATCGGTTTTCTTGTGCTACGTATGACATAAAAACTCTCCTTTAAAATAATTTTTTATAAGCATCACCAAATAGTTGCTCGGCAAACCACACTTTTTTAACACAAAAGGATTTGCCATCAAGGTATTGCAAAATTCCACCGTCCGTGTTAAAATTAAATGTCAATTTATATGAGTAGAGGGCTTGTTTATCAAATCCCATTTTCTTATCATTTTGGAGTTTTCCGTATTTTCCATCGCCTAACAGAGCGTGGCCGATTGATGCCATGTGCGCTCTTATTTGATGGGTACGACCTGTTATTAATTCTACTTCAATTAGTGATAAACCGCCTTTTGAAGCAAGCGTGGTGTATTTTGTTTTAATTGTTAGGTTGTTTTCGGTTTTTTTACCGCTTAAATAAACCTTGTTTTTATCTTCGTTTTTTTCAAGATATCCTTCAAGTGTGCGACTTTTTTGTTTTGGCACACCGTGAATAACTGCTAAATAACGTTTGTCAATTTCGCGATCTTTAATTTTGTCACAAAGAATACGAAGTGCTTCGGCGTTTTTTGCGGCTATAACTATTCCGCCTGTGTTTCGGTCAATACGATTTGCAAGGGCAGGTTTAAAACTGTTTTCTTCATCTGGTTTGTACTCGCCTTTTTCGTATAGGTAATGTTGAATCCTTCCTATTAGCGTATCGCGATATTCATTTTTGTCAGGGTGAACAATAAGCCCTTGTTCTTTATCGACAAGTAAGATGTTTTCATCTTCGTATACAATATTAATTCGCGTAGGCGAACTTAAAAAATCATACTTAGGCGCTACTTCGACAAAGAACTCATCATTTATATATGCATCAACTATATCGCCTACATTAAGGCGTGTTGATATTTCACCGCGTTTGCCATTGATTTTTATGCGCTTGGTGCGAATGTATTTGTACATAAGTCCTTGCGGTAAAGTAGGACAAACCTTAGTTATGAACTTGTCAAGACGTTGGTTGGCATCGTTTTTTGTGATAGTAAAACTTTTCATAAAATATTCCTTATTTTTAAATTTAAAGGTGGTTTTGTTATGAGTGATAATAATTTGCACAAAGGTCATCGCGAACGTGCTCGTGATGAATTTTTGCAGCATGGCTTTGATCAAAACACGCCACCGCATAAAATACTTGAGATATTACTTTTTTATTGTGTTCAGCGAGCTGATACAAATCCAATAGCTCACGAACTAATTAAAAAATATGGCACAGTAGCCGCTGTGCTTGATGCGCCTATAAAAGAACTTGCTGAATTTAAAGGATTAAGTGAGCGTAGCGCAGTACTTCTTAAACTGATAATGCCGATTGCCCAAAGATACATATATGATAAACAAGATAAAAAACCGACCTTTAAAAGTCTTGATAACATTGGCAAATATTTGCTTGGTAGATTTTTTGGTGAGTCTTGCGAAAAATTAGGGGTGTTGTGCCTTGATGCAAAAGGCTGTATGCTTGATTTTTCGTTCTTGTGTGAAGGTAACATCGATAGTGTAGGTTTATCAAATCGTGATCTTGTAAAACTTGCGCTTGATAGTAATGCTGTGGCGGTAGTTCTTTGTCACAATCACCCAAACGGCATAGCGTTGCCAAGTAACAGCGATATAGAAATAACAAAACAGGTTGCAGACACACTTTCTAATATAGATGTTCAGCTAATCGATCATATAATCATAGCTGATACTGATTTTGTATCTATGGCGCAAAGTGAACAATATGGATATATTTTTTCGCCTAACTAATTATACTATTTTTATTTTTTAATGTCAATTAAGGGTAAGGTAAAAATGAACAATTTTACATTATTTAAAAGAGGCTTTCGAAACGGCATACCGATATTTTTAGGTTATTTAGCAGTATCTTTTACCTTTGGTATAGCGGCTCGAAATTCAGGGATTACATCGCTTCAAGCAATTTTGATATCTGCAACAAATTTGACTTCGGCTGGTCAGTTTGCAGGACTTGGAGTAATAGTTGCAGGATCGGGATATATCGAAATGGCACTAACACAACTTATTATAAATTTGCGTTACTGTCTTATGTCATCGTCACTATCACAACGTTTTGATTCTGAAATGAAATCATACCATAGATACCTGATTTCGTTTGGTGTTACAGATGAAGTATTTGGTGTGTCAAGCGCGTACATTCACGAAAATGTACCACCCGCATACTGCTACGGACTAATAGCCGCAGCTTGGCCCGGTTGGGTTGGCGGAACAGCACTCGGTTGCCTTTCGGGTGATATATTGCCCGCAAGTGTTTTGAGTGCTTTGGGTGTTGCGCTTTATGGTATGTTTATTGCAATAATTGTGCCACCTGCAAAAAACAACAAAATTTTACTTGGTATAGTAATAACATCGATGCTTTTAAGTTTGGGCTTTTCGTTAACTCCGATTTTAAAAGAAATATCATCAGGATTTAGAGTTATAATTCTTACGCTTGTTATTGCGGGAATAGCGGCGTATTTCTTCCCGATAGCAGAGGAGGATGAACAAAATGAATAATATAGTCCTCTATATGCTTATAATGGCGGTGGTTACTTATCTTATTCGTATGTTGCCACTAGCGTTAATAAAGAAAAAGATAACAAACAAATTTTTTAAATCTTTCCTTTATTATGTTCCTTTTGTAACTTTGGCGGTTATGACTTTTCCCGCAATACTAACAGCTACCGACAGCGTATGGTCGGCGGCCATTGCGTTTTTGGTTGCAATGATTGTAGCTTACGCAGGTGGTGGATTGCCAATAGTAGCAACTCTTGCGTGTGTGGTAGTGTTTGTTGTAGAACTTTTTGTTTGATTTATGACTAATAAATAAAAAAGAACCTGCTTTGTGATTTAGCAGGTTCTTTTATTTATATTTTATTAAAGGTTTTCTTTAATCTTTTCGATCATCTGAGCGTATTCTGCATCAGAAAGATAAACTTTGCCAGGGTTCATTTGGAACACACCGCCCCATTCATCGCCGCCGTTGTATTTTGGTACGATGTGCATGTGTAGGTGACAACCTGTATCGCCATAAGCACCATAGTTTACCTTGTCGGGGTTAAATGCCTTGTGAACAGCATTTGCTGCTTGGCATACATCCGCCATAAAAGCGTTGCGTTCTTCTTCGCTGATATTTACGATTTCGCTTACATGATCTTTGTAAGCGACAATTACTCTACCGAGTTTTGACTGTTCTTTAAAAAGGATGAGTTGGCTTACCGACAAATCACAAATAAAAATTCCGAATTTATCAAGCAATTCGCCACCCATACAATATGCGCAATTTTGGTCTTTCATATAAAATACCTCCAAAAAAGTTTTTACGTATATATACTATCATAAAAAAAGAAAAGGTTCAACAATTTGTTGAACCTTACTTTTTAAGTACGAATAGGCATTAGCCTTCAACGATAGCTTCTACGGGGCAACCTGCTGCACATGCGCCACAGTCGCAGCACAAATCTGCATTGATTTCGTATTTGCCATCACCTTCAGCAATAGCGTCGCATGGACAACCGCCTGCGCAAGCACCACAGCTGATGCAATCATCAGTAATTTTGTAAGCCATTGGTTACACCTGCCTCCCAAATGAAATAAAAGTTTTATAAAAACTTGCTTAAACTATTGTAACAACATTTGACAAAAAAAGCAAGAGGCAATTTATTCTTGAGTTTCCTCTGATTTTTTTGGTTTATGTCCGCTTAAAATTTTCACATATTTACGGTTTGTTTTATAAGGTATACCTTCATTATCTTTTGGTCTAACAGTTAAGTTGCCGGTAATAAAGTTTACATCGGTAACAACACCAACGCCTTGCTCAGTTTTTACAGTTGAGCCGACTGATGGAGTGATGGAGTTAAGATATTCGTATGATTCTTGTTCGTAATTAAGGCAACACATAAGTCTGCCACAACTACCTGAAATTTTTGTAGGGTTTAGAGAAAGACTTTGTTCTTTTGCCATTTTAATTGATACTGGCAAGAAGTCATCAAGAAAACGTTTGCAGCAATATTCTTGACCGCAAATTCCTATGCCGCCAAGCATACGTGCTTCATCTCTAACACCGATTTGTCGAAGCTCGATACGAGAATGGAAGTGGTTGGCGAGGTCTTTAACGAGTTCGCGAAAGTCCACTCTGCCTTCAGCAGTAAAGAAAAATGTAATTTTTCCACCATCGAACGAATATTCAACGCTTACGAGTTTCATATCAAGTTTGTGATGTATTACTTTTTCTTCACAAACTTTTAAAGCTTCGGCTTCTTTTGCTTTGTTTTCTTCCAAACGCTGCAAATCTTTTTCGTTAGCAACGCGAAGAACTTTTTTTAGAGGAGGGACAATTTTATCATCTTCAACCTCATGATTTGCTTCTGCAACTATGCCAAAAGCTAAACCGTTAGCGGTTTCTACTATAACATTATCCTCGACTTTGTAGGACCTACCATCTGGTGAAAAGTAATAGTTTTTACCACTATCTTTAAATTTAACTGAAATAACCTGTATCATAATTTGTCACCTTAAAAAACCTTTTGAGCGACTTACTACCAAACTAATTAGTAACGACATATTTATATTTGTAGCCAAAAGGTCTAAATAATATTTTGTTTCATCGAAAAGTTTATCAAGCACTCTTGCGTGACCGCTGCCCATTTTTAAACGCTTTACAGTACAAAGTGATAGTGCACTAAAAAAAGTTTCGGCATCAGCGCGGCTTTTTTCAAGCGGTGTAAGTAGTTTTAGCATTTCGTATTCACTGCCTGATATCAACAACTCAATAAACTTATCTGCTAACTCTAAGTAAGTATCATCTTTAACATCAGAATTATTTAATGATAAAAGGACACAACGTGAAATAATAGTGTCTAAAAGCTTTGTTTTTGATGGAACCAGCAATATAAAAACAACGTTTTTAGGCGGTTCTTCAAGAACTTTTAACAAGGCGTTTTGCGCTTGGTCGTTCATACGATGAGCATCCTCAATTATAAAAACACGGTGTGGTGCCTGATGCGCTTTTACAAAAGCATCAGCGCGAAGATCACGAATTTGTGAAACCGATAAGAATTTTTTGCCATCTAATGCACTTACTCTACTAATATCGGGATGAGAGCCAACATTAGCTAGATGACAGTTGGCACAATTGTCACAAGGAGCGTTATCGCCTGTACAAACCGCAGCGGTTGCGATGTATAGTGCTAAGTCCAAATTGTTTTGTTCATCTTCGCCTTCGATCATTATTGCGTGTGGTATGCGTTTTGAGTTTATGAACCCCAAAACACAAGAACGCACCTTTTGATTTTCGCTTGGAAAAATCATAGCACGAAGCCAACCTTTTTCATAGCTTTGAAATAAGTTTTGCGGGCGACTTTTTCAGCTCTCATATCACCATCGCGGAATATACGCTCAAGCTCTGCTTTGTCAGAAATAATGCGATCATATTCTGCTTTGATAGGAGCGAGTTCATCAGCAACAGCTTCGCCTACGGCAAGTTTAAAATCGCCATAGCCTTTGCCTTCAAATTCTTTTTCAATCTCTACAGGTGTCTTGCCTGTTACAGCACTATAAATCGTAATGAGATTAGAAATGCCTGCTTGTGATTCGTTCATGCGAACACAAGCTTCGCTGTCTGTTACAGCACGTTTGAACTTGCGGATAATTGTATCGCGATCATCAAGTATCGCAACCCAAGCGTTTGCGTTTTCATCTGATTTTGACATCTTTTTGGCAGGATCTTGAAGTGACATAACACGAGCGCCTGTTTTTGCGATATAAGGTTCAGGAACTGTAAACACATCGCCATAAAGATTGTTAAAACGAATTGCAATATCACGAGCAATTTCAAGATGCTGTTTTTGGTCAGCGCCAACCGGAACAAAATCAGGCTGGTAAAGCAAAATGTCCGCTGCCATAAGAACAGGGTATGAGAAAAGCCCCACGTTTACATTGTTTGCGTGTTTGAGTGATTTATCCTTAAATTGTGTCATACGTGACATTTCGCCAAACTGTGTGTTACAAGAAAGCAACCACGAAAGCGCGGTGTGTTCAGGAACGTGTGACTGAATAAACAATGTGCTTTTTTCTGGATCTAGACCCAAAGCTAACATAATTGCATAGGTAGAATAGATTTGCGCGCGAAGTTTAGCTGGTTCTTGTCGTACAGTTATTGCGTGTAGGTCAGCTACCGCATAGGTGCAATCGAATTCTTCCTGCATATTTTTCCAGTTTTTAAGTGCACCCAAATAATTTCCTAGGGTAAGCATACCGCTTGGCTGGATACAACTTAAAACTTTTTTCTTTTCATTTGTAATAATTTCTGCCATAGGTGAAACTTCTTTCTTATATATAATTATAACTATATTAACACAAAGAAATAAAAAATACAATACATAAAATACGTGCAAAGAAATTTTGTAAATTTTTTCTTGACAAACAGTAACCCTTGTGATAAAATACTCAAGCCGCATATTGTGGGCTTTGTAAGTTGCGCCTTAAATTTTGAAGGCTCACGCCTAACTTTAGCGAGACTGTAAAATATCACGCAGGTGTGAATATTAAACGCATTTATCGAAACAGGCGGTGAGCAGTATCGTGTAGAAAACGGTGATGTTATCTACGTTG
>JAZRKK010000011.1:0-45331 GCA_045646305.1 Acutalibacteraceae bacterium | reverse complement strand
CGGCTTGCGTAAGTAATTATGTAACAAACAAACCGAGCAATCTCTATTTGCTCGGTTTGATTTTGTTAAACGGACAATGTATTTAAAGGGATTTTTTGTGGTTTAGCGGTAAAACGAGTGCCTGAAATTCGGACATTGGTTTTATTGCTAAACGGAAAATCTCTTAAAAAAATAAAATTTAAAATAAAAAGGAGATTAGTAAAATGTTTGAAAATTTTAAGGTTTATGAAACCACCATCGCCGGTAGACCTTTTAGCCT
The DNA here is from genome assembly GCA_045646305.1 of Acutalibacteraceae bacterium. GTDB lineage: Bacteria > Bacillota > Clostridia > Oscillospirales > Acutalibacteraceae > UBA737. The sequence goes on along the minus strand of JAZRKK010000011.1, from coordinate 45,072 downwards.
TGAAACAGGTAAAATGGCTGGTCTTGCAAACGCAGCATTTATGGCTCGTTATGGTGACACAAGTGTTCTTTGTACTGTAACTGCATCTTCAAAACCACGCGAAGGCGTTGACTTTTTCCCACTTTCAGTTGATTTTGAAGAAAAAATGTATGCAGTAGGTCGTATTCCTGGCTCTTTCCAGCGCCGCGAGGGCAAAGCAAGTGAAAAGGCTATCCTTTCTTCACGTTGTATTGACAGACCTATCCGCCCACTTTTCCCAAAAGATATGAGAAACGATTGTTCAGTTGTTGCAACCGTTATGTCGGTTGACCCTGATTGCTCCCCAGAAATTACTGCTGCAATCGGTGTATCAGCAGCTATCGCAGTATCAGATATTCCATGGGATGGTCCTATCGCTTCTACAAGCGTAGGCCTTATTGATGGTGAAATCATCATCAACCCAACTCTCGAGCAGCGCGCTATTACAGAACTTAACCTTACCGTATCTTCAACTGCTGACTTGGTTGCTATGATCGAAGCAGGCGGTAATGAAATTCCTGATGATCTTATGTTTGACTGCATTATGGCAGGTCACGAAGTTAATAAGGAAATTGTTAAGTTTATTAACGGTATAGTTGCTGAAATCGGTAAAGAGAAATTTACATTCGAATCAAGCGATCCAGATCCAGAAATCATGGCAGAAATCGAAGCTTTCTGTATTGAAGATGTAAAGAAAGCGCTTGATACTGATGATAAAAATGTTCGTGATGCAGCGCTTCTTCCTATTTACGATGCTGTTCACGCTAAGTTTGATGAGCGTTTTGAAGGCAACGAAGCAAAGCTTGACGAGATTATGTATCTTGTTCAAAAGCACGTTGTTCGCGCTTGGCTCAAAGACGAGGGCAAACGTGTTGATGGTCGTGGTATTGATGATATTCGTCCACTTGATGCACAAGTAGACCTTCTTCCACGCGTTCACGGTTCAGGTATGTTTACACGTGGTCAGACACAGGTTCTTTCAATAGCTACACTTGCTCCAGTAAGCGAAGCTCAAAAACTTGATGGTCTTGATGAAGAAGTTAGCAAACGTTATATCCATCACTATAACTTCCCTTCATATTCAGTAGGTGAAACCAAGCCTTCTCGTGGTCCTGGTAGACGTGAAATCGGTCATGGCGCACTTGCTGAACGCGCACTTGTTCCTGTAATTCCTTCTGTAGAAGAATTCCCATACGCAATTCGTGTAGTAAGTGAAGTTCTTTCTTCAAACGGATCTACTTCACAGGGTTCTATTTGTGGCTCTACATTAGCTTTAATGGCTGCAGGTGTTCCGATTAAGGCTCCGGTAGCTGGTATTTCTTGTGGTCTTATCACAGGTGATGAAGGCGTTTATGGCGACTTTATGACAATGGTTGATATCCAAGGTCTTGAAGACTTTTATGGCGATATGGACTTTAAGGTAGCAGGTACTCACAAGGGTATCACCGCTATTCAGATGGACCTTAAAGTACATGGTCTTACACCAGAAATTATAAAAGAAGCTTTTGCAAAGACAAACAAAGCTCGTATGCACATCCTTGATGATGTAATGCTTAAGTGCATTCCTGAATATCGTAAGGAACTTTCTCCATACGCACCTAAGATGCTTACAACAGTTATCAGCCCAGATAAAATTGGCGATGTTATCGGTAAGCAAGGCAAGGTTATTCAATCTATCCAAGAGCAGTGCGAATGCACCATCAACATCGAGGAAGATGGTCATGTATTTGTTGCGGGTATTGATCTCAGTAAGGCACAGGCTGCTATTGATATAGTAAACCTTATTGCAAACGACCCAGAAATCGGCGCTGTTTACAGCGGTAAGGTAACTAGACTTATGACATTTGGCGCATTCGTTGAAATCGCACCAGGTAAAGAAGGTCTTGTTCACATTTCTAAGCTTGATGTTAAGCGCGTAGAAAAGGTTGAAGACGTTGTTGCTGTTGGAGATCAGGTAATCGTTAAGGTTACTGAAATTGATGACCAAGGCAGAATTAATCTTTCACGCCGCGATGCTCTTGTAGAGGTTAATGGCGCAGTAGTTGAAGATGATGTAAATGAAGAAGAACCACGTAGAAACGGCGGAAACCGTGACAGACGCGGATTTAAAAAGCGTGATAAATAATTAAAACAAAAAATCCCCGATATATTCGGGGATTTGTTTTTTAAAAATAATGTAAAGTAAACTTGACATTCGGGGTTGATTATGATATTATATCTATGTAAAGTGAACTTTACATAGAAAGTGGTGGGTATATGAAAAATAAGATTGAAGAGATAAGAAAACAAAAGGGCATCACTCAAGAAGATTTTGCCAAAACTTTAGGTGTTTCAAGACAAACTATAAGTTCGTTAGAAACAGGAAGATATAATCCATCAATATTTTTAGCATATAAAATTGCAAAGTGTTTTGCTATGACTATTGAAGAAATTTTTATTTTTGAAGAGGAGGAAATCAAATGAAAAAAGTAAGAATTATTGCAAGTGTATTGGAAATCATAATAGGTATTACACTTTTGGTGTGTAGTTTTGCGAATTTAGTAGATGAGTTTTGGTGCGGATTTGGTATGTCGATGTTGATAATTGGTGCAATCTTCCTTTTGAAAAACATTAAATATCATACAAATGAAAATTATCGTGAAGAAACGAATATAAAATTAAACGATGAACGCAACAAATATTTGTCACTAAAGGCGTGGAGTTGGTCGGGATATTTATTTATCATAATTTCAGCACTTGGCACCATAATTTTTAAATTTATGGGTAAAGAGGATTTAATGATGCTTTGTAGTGGTGCTGTTTGCTTAATAGTATTGATTTATTGGATAAGTTATATAATTTTAAGCAAAAAATATTAATAAAAAATCCCCGATATATTCGGGGATTTTTTGATATTCCTTGACTGGGAAAAAACTTTGTAATATAATGTCATCAAATAGATAATAAATTCATCGAGTAAGGAGGATGAAAATGATTAAAAAGTATCTAAATCGCTTGTTTATTGATGGTCTTTCGGGTATGGCATCAGGACTTTTTGCGACTCTTATCATTGGTACCATAATTTCGCAAATTGGTACAATAATAGGAGGAGTGTCGGGCGAATATTTAGTTGCTGTTGGTGGCTTTGCAAAAACCATAACAGGCGCAGGTATTGGCATAGGCGTAGCATGTAAATTAAAATCATCGCCACTTGTTACTGTATCAGCGGCGGTTGCCGGTCTTGTTGGCGCTTTTCCTAACATCGCTACTGAAAGTTTTGTTTTAGGAAGACCCGGCGAACCTCTTGGAGCTTTCGTTGCGGCTTATGTAGCGATTGAAATAGGCGGACTCGTTTCAGGGAAAACAAAGGTTGATATTATAGTTACACCTTTAGCGGCTATTTTGTCGGGTAGTTTAGCAGGGTTTGTGATTGGACCTCCGGTATCAAGATTTATGGCGTGGATAGGCTCGATCATAAATTTTGGCGTAGAGCAACAACCAATTATTTGCGGTGTTATTGTATCGGTTGTAATGGGCATTTGCCTAACACTTCCGATTTCCTCGGCAGCAATAGGTGTATCGCTTAAACTTTCTGGTCTTGCTGCCGGAGCAGCAGTAGTAGGTTGCTGTTGTAATATGATAGGCTTTGCTATCGCATCGTATCGTGAAAACAAGATGTCAGGTCTTGTTTCTCAAGGTATAGGTACTTCAATGCTTCAAATGCCTAACATTGTTCGTAAACCTATAATATGGCTACCTGCAATAATCGCAAGCGCTATTTTAGGTCCTGTTTCTACAGCTGTTTTAAAAATGGAAAGCACACCAACAGGTTCAGGTATGGGAACGGCGGGATTGGTAGGACCGTTTGAAACTTATACCGAAATGGTTAGTGTAGGTTTTGAACCTGTTGTTGCAATATTAGAAATAGCTGTGATGCACTTTGTTTTACCTGCAATAATCGCTTTCGGAGTTAGCGAAGCAATGCGAAAATTGGGTTGGATTAAAAAAGGTGATATGAGGCTTGATGCGTAATGACTAAAAAAGAAAAAGTTTTAATGGCTGTTGAAGCGCTTGAAAAGTTGTATCCGGATGCAATTTGTTCGTTAAATTATAGTGATGCTTTTCAATTACTTATTGCAACACGACTTTCAGCTCAATGTACTGATGCAAGGGTAAATATGGTAACGCCAAATTTGTTTGAAAATTTTCCGGATGCTGCATCTATGGCTAATGCGCCCATAGAAAGCGTAGAAGAACTAATTAAAACTTGCGGCCTTTACAAAACAAAAGCTCGTGACCTTGTGGGCATAGGCAAAATGATAATGGATGATTTTGGCGGTGTTGTTCCCGATACTATAGAACAACTCACAAAACTTCCGGGCGTAGGAAGAAAAACAGCAAACCTTGTATGTGGTGATGTTTACGGTAAACCTGCCGTAGTAACTGATACTCATTTTATAAGGCTTTGCAATCGTTTAGGTTTTGTAAAAACAACAAATCCTTTACAGGTTGAAAATGCTATGCGAAAACTTTTGCCACCTGAAAAGTCAAATGATTTTTGTCATCGAAGTGTGCTTTTTGGTCGTGATATATGCACAGCCAGAAAAACATATTGCGAACGTTGTCCAATGAGTGGTTTTTGTCCATCAAATAATTTTAGCAGATAGCAATTGCTATCTGCTTTTTTTTGTGATACAATATGATAAATTGATTTTAAAGGTGATAATATGAGTTTTAAAAATCAAGTGTATAATTTAATGAAAAATTGGTGCGATGAGCTTTTGAAAACACAAATTTCAATGCCGGACCCACTTCTTGATGGCGCTCTTTTGTGTCCGGGTTGCGCAGTAGTTCATGGTCGTTGCGCTGATATGGTTTTGCCACTTATTCTTTTATATAAAGAAACAGGTAGCGAACATTATTTTACAGCGGCGAAAAGATTAATTGATTGGACCGAATATAATTTGCTTTCTGAACATAAGGATTATCGCAATGACCTTGCAAATCGTTGGAAAGGAACCAATATATTTACCTGCCTTATGCTTGGTGAAACTTTACATAGATTTGGCAATGTTTTGGATAAAGAAACATTCGGCAAATGGGATAAAATTTTCCGTGAGAGAGCTGCGGCCGCTATCGGTTTTTGTGAAACTGTTGGCCCCCATATTAACTATAATGCAGGCGCTGCGGCTATGTTTGCTTTTGCATACAACTATACCGGTGAACAAAAGTTTTTAGAACAAGCAATTAAACAAGAAGAGTTTTGTCGCGTACATTTTGACAATGAAGGGCTATTCTTTGGCGAGGGTAAACCACTCGATGGTACAACAGCAAAAGGTTGTCACTTTATTGATATGGGTTATAATCTTGAAGAGTCAATACCGCTACTTGTGTTACATGCGCTTTGGATGAAAGATGATGAAAAGCTCAAATTTTATACCGATAGAGCGATTGACCATTTAGGATTTTTACTACCTGATGGTGCTATTGATAATAGCTGGGGTACACGCCAAAACAAATGGACATATTGGGGCAGTCGTACAAGCGATGGTATGCACGAGGGATTTGTTTTTATTGCAAAAGACAACCCTGTTATAGCAAAAGCTGTTCGCCGCAATATAGAGCTTTTAGAGGATTGCACTGTTGATGGTCGACTTTATGGCGGTCTTATGTATCATAGTGCGAATGAACCTGCTTGTATTCACCACGCATTTGACAAGGTTAAATCACTCGCTGTTTTGTATCTTGAGATGGGCGATGAGTATGAGAGTTGTTTAGATGCTAAGCTTCCACGAGAAGTTGATGGTGTAAAATCATATCAGAACGGACATTTGTACACTGTTACAAATGGTGACTTTACCGCTACTGTTAATGCTTGCGATACACATATTTATCCTGCTTGTGAAACTGGCGGTGGCGCAATAAGTATGCTTTGGAATAAAGACTACGGCGCAATTATGGCGGCAACACTGTATCGTTTTGTTACAACCGAGCCTATGAATATGCAGATTCAACGCAATGTTGATGATGAAATTTGTAATACTGCTCGTATAGGATGTTCAGATACTGATAAAAAAGTTATGCTCAGCGCAGATGGATATAACATTACAGCCAAGAGTGATGAAAATGGTTTTGAAATAAAATACGATTTTTGTAGCGATGCTATTAATATCAAGATTTTATCTAATAAAGACACTGAATACATTTTACCAATAATAAGCCAAAGTGGTGACAGTGTTGAAATTATGGAAAATGAAGTAGTGTTTAAAGATATGTTGTCTGTATCATTTGACAGCGACTATACAATAGATCCCGCTGATGAAAAACGTCATTTCCATCCGGTAGGCGGTTTCCAATATAAGCACCTAACTTTCCCTGTAACAGCTAATAAAGAATTAAATGTTACAATAAAAATAGTAAAATAAAAAAAGCAAGACGAGATCTATAGATTTCGTCTTGCTTTTCTTCGCACTCTGTTTATATGTCGTTCAAAATTTCCGCTTTCTATAAATTCGGCAAGAACTAATTGATTAAATAATGGAACGCTACAATTATAAAATCCAACTGTTTCTTGATAAAGCGGTATCATATTTTCGGGTATTATCATATATGCGATTCTTAATGATGGGGATATTGTTTTTGAAAAAGTGTTAACATATATCACATTGTTGCCGTTAGATAATGAAAACACGGTTTCTTCTGCTTTTTTAAGAAGTGTAAATTCTGATTCATAATCATCTTCAACAATTATTTTATTAGAATTTTTTGCCCAGTCAATATATTCACGCTTTTTAGAAGCGCTAGCGCTAATGCGGCTAGGGTAACTGCGATAGGGGGTTATGTGTAAAACTGTCGCAGGTGTATTTTTTAAATATTCGCTAGATATACCATCTTTAACTAGAGGTAAAAACATTGTTTTTACACCATTTGCACGATACACTTTCGAAATTTTTGGATAAGATGGGTCCTCAAGACCGTATATTCGGCTTTTGCCTAACATTTGTACGATAAGTCCGTATAAATATTCGCTACCTGCGCCTATAATGACTTGATTGTCGCAAACATCTATGCCTCGGCTACGCCTAAGATAATTGCAAATAGCATGTTTAAGCTCGTTACAACCACTACCCAGACTATGATTAAAAATATCTTCAGCATATTGGCTTAAAACTTTTCTAACGGTTTTAGCATAAACAGAAAAGGGAAAATCCTGATTATGAATGGCAGTATGTGGTTGGGGTGGAATTGTACTTTGAGCAGTTTCGGATACGAAAGTGTTGTCAGCGTTATAGCAAACAAAGTATCCGCTTCTTTCTTTGGAATCAATGTATCCCTCTTCGCAAAGTAAAAAGTATGTATGTTCAACCGTAATTACACTTACACCGATTTCTTCGGATAAAATGCGTTTTGATGGAAGTTTAGAATTAAAGGGATATACGCCATTTATTATATCTTTTTTAATTTGTTCATAGAGTTGTAAGTATGCTTTACCCTTAGTTTTATCAATAATATATTTCATCTGGTCTTATAAAATTCTCCTGTTTTGAATATTTTAATATTATCAAAAATATTATATACTTATTAAAAATGAAATTCAAGGAGTTTTTATTTTATGCAAAAAAGAGTAGCAGCAATTCACGATATTTCTTGTTTTGGTAAGTGTTCACTTACTGTAGCGCTTCCAATAATTTCAGCGGCAGGTATTGAATGTGCGGGTATTCCTACCGCGGTGCTTTCTACACATACAGGTGGTTTTTCCGGCTATACATTCCGTGACCTTACCGAAGACATTATGCCTGTGGCATATCATTGGAAAAAGGAAGGCCTTGCTTTTGATGCAGTTTATACCGGTTATTTAGGCTCTGTAGAGCAAATAGACCTTGTGTGTGAGGCTGTCGATACCTTTGGCGATGACAAAACTATGCTTATTGTTGACCCGGTTATGGCTGATCACGGAAAACTTTATGGAGGTTTCCCTGATAATTTTCCTAAAGAGATGACTCGCCTTTGCGCTAAGGCAGATATAATTACACCCAATATTACTGAAGCGGCATTTATGACCGATATGCCTTATTGTGAAGCGCCTCATAGTAAAGAATACATCGAGAATTTGCTTAAAGGACTTCGCAAAATAACTAATGGTAAAATTGTGCTTACCGGTGTTAGTTATAACGAGGGCGAAATTGGTTCTGCTTGTCTTGATGGCGATAATTTAGAATACGTGTTTACTCCTTTGGTAGATGCTATGTACCATGGCACAGGCGATGTGTTTACAAGCACTCTTACATGTGGTATCTTAAAGGGCAAGTCACTTTCTGAATCTGCGCTTATTGCCGCAAAATATACAGCTGGATGTATAAAACGCACTAAAGAAAATCACCCAACAATCAAATACGGTGTAAATTTTGAAGCTGAAATACCAAATCTTTTGAAATTGCTTGAAATAATATAATTCATAAAATTTAAAAATCTCTCATACAATTAACTAAGTCCTTTTAAGGTGGTTAAAGTATGAGAGATTTTTCGCATGATAGGGCAGAAATTTTAGGTGAATACATAATAGATACGGGCGCTACTGTACGCGCGACAGCAAAGGTTTTTAGGATAAGTAAATCAACAGTACATAAAGATGTTACTGAACGACTGTTTAATATTAATCGCGAACTTTATAAAAAGGTGGATGCTGTTTTACAAAAAAACAAAAGCGAACGCCATATTCGTGGAGGTATGGCAACACGGCGTAAATATAAGGGCGAATAAAAACCACAAGTCACTGATATAAGACAGTGACTTGTGGTTTTATATTTAGGATTGTTTTGTTTTAAAAAATTCAGGCATTTGTGCTAAAACGATTGCTGCAAATACAAGTAAACAACCGATTATTTCGTTTTCTTTAAGTAGGTTGCCTGAAATCACCCAACCACCAAGTGCTGCAAACACGCTTTCTAAACTCATTGATAGCGATGCTATTGCAGGTTCTGCATATTTTTGACCTACAATTTGAAGTGTGTACGCAATACCACTTGATACGACACCCATGTATAAAATTTCGGGGATAACCGAGATTATGCTTGAAATATTTATAATATCTAATTCAAATATAATTGACATCACACCTGAAACAATGCCGCAAAATACAAACTGAAACGCTGACAATCTAACTCCGCCTATATCGCCACAGTATTTGTCGACAACGATTATGTGCATTGAAAAGGCAAATGTACAAAATAACACCAATACATCGGCTAGGTAAAATCCTCCGGCTCCCTCGTACAGACACAGCATATAAAATCCGCCAATTGCTACAAGTGAAGCAATCCATACAATAAGTGGTACGCGTTTTTTAACAAAAACAGAAAGTATAGGTACCACAATTACATAAAGCGCAGTAATAAATCCAGAACGCGCTTCTATTGGTGCAGTGTCTGGGTAGGCGGCGATACCGAATTGTTGAAAGTTGGTGGCAATTGCTAAAACAGTACCACAAACAGCGCTGCCTATAAACAATAATTTTTTATTCATTGTTTTTGGTAATGGAATATAATCTTTGTTTTTTATAGACATTACACCCATAAAACCAAATAAGAATATAGCACCTATAAACGAACGCAAACAGTTAAAGGCAAAGGGAGGGATTTTATCTGCGGCACGGTTTTGTACCACAAAAGCTAATCCCCATAAAAGCGCCGCAGTACATAAAATCAAACTGCCTTTTAAGTTGCTTTTTTTAGTCATTGTTTATTTTATCCTTTCTCATTGTAAGGGAAATACGTTTTTTAGCTGGTTCTACCGATAATACCCAAACGGTAACTATGTCGCCAACCTTTAATGCTTCAGATGGATGTTTTATAAAGCGATTAGTTATTTGAGAAATATGTACAAGACCATCTTGATGAACGCCAATATCAACAAAAGCGCCAAAATCAATAACATTACGTACGGTGCCGGTAAGTTCCATACCTGGTTTAAGGTCTTCCATACTCATAATGTCTTGGCGAAGCATTGGTTTTGGTAATTCATCACGTGGGTCGCGACCGGGTTTTTCAAGTTCTTTTGCAATATCTAAAAGGGTTGGTACACCAACTCCGAGCTCATCAGCGATTGTTTGTGTTCCGCGCGATTCAATTTGCTCGGTAATACCATTTATTTTTCGTTCGGTAATATCTTTTTCGCTAAATCCACAAAGCTTTAATAACTTAGTAGCAGCATCGTAACTCTCGGGGTGAACACTTGTGTTGTCTAGCGCTTTTTTACCACCGATAATACGCAAGAAACCTGCGCATTGTTCATAAGCTTTTGGGCCAAGTTTTGATACTTTTTTAAGCTGTGCGCGGTCGGTGAACACACCATTTTCTTCACGATAAGCAACAATGTTTTTAGCAATTGCAGAGTTAATACCAGATACTCTTGAAAGCAGTTGTACTGACGCAGTGTTTAGGTCAACACCAACCGAGTTTACGCAGTATTCTACAACGCCATCAAGACTTGTTGCAAGTTCTTTTTCAGGCATATCGTGTTGATACTGGCCAACGCCAATTGCCTTTGGTTCTATTTTTACAAGTTCGGCAAGAGGGTCTTGCATACGGCGTGCTATCGAAACAGCGCTACGAAGTGCAACATCAAATTGTGGGAATTCTTCGGCTGCAAGTTTTGAAGCAGAGTAAACACTAGCGCCAGCTTCACTTACCACCATATAGTTAAGTCCATCATTAATTTCTTTAATTACCTCAGCTGCAAAACATTCGGTTTCATGACTTGCTGTACCATTGCCAATAGCAAAAGTGCGAACATTATGTTTTTTGACAAGATTTTTAATGATTTGTTTGGCTTCTTCTATTTTGTTATGTGGTGGAACAGGATAAATAACACCAGTATCGAGCACTTTGCCAGTACCGTCAACAACAGCCACTTTACAACCGGTACGATATCCCGGATCAAGACCGATAGTTACAGTATCTTTAACAGGTGGTTGCATAAGTAGTTGTTGTAAATTTTGTGAAAACACTTTTATAGCGTCTGCACTTGCTTTTTCGGTAAGTGCATTTCTCATTTCGCGTTCAATAGATGGGAATATAAGACGGGTATAAGCATCTTCGGCTGCCTCTTTTACAACACTAGTACAAGGTGAGCCTTCTTTAATATGGTCGCGGCTTATTATAAACATTGCTTTATCTCGGTCAAAATCAACCGAAACACGCAAAAATTCTTCTTTTTCACCACGGTTTATTGCAAGTACGCGATGGTTTGCAATTTTTGAAAGTGGCTCCTCAAACTCTTTGTACATTTCGTAAACATCAAGTTCTTCGCCGACTGCTTTTACTACGAGTTTTCCGTGCGCCATACAAACAAAACGCATTCTTTTGCGAATGTCGGCATCATCACTTATTATTTCGGCAATAATATCTTTTGCGCCTTGCAAAGCATCTTCTGCTGTTTCAACACCAAGTTCGGAGTTTATATATTCTTTGGCAAGATTTAGTGGTTCGTCACTGTCGGGATTTTGCGCATAGATTAAATCAGCAAGAGGCGAAAGTCCTTTTTCTTTTGCAACCGAGGCGCGAGTTTTACGCTTTTTCTTGTATGGGCGATAAAGGTCATCAAGCTCGGTCAATGTTTGCGCTGCATCGATTGCCGCAACAAGTTCTTCGGTTAGAGCGCCTTGTTCTTCGATGGATGCTTTTATCTTTTCGGCAGTTTCTTGCATGTTTCGTAAATATGTAAGTCTTTCGGCCAAAGCGCGTAATACTTGGTCATCAAGACTACCTGTAACTTCTTTGCGGTAACGAGCGATAAATGGCACAGTATTGCCTTCATCAAGTAACTTTACTGCCGCTTCCGTTTGCCATAACTTTAGGTTTAGTTCACTGTTTAATTTTTCTAAAACATTCATAATATAATCTCCAAATTAGAATTTAAAACATTATACCATAAAAATCACCTTTTAGTAAATAATAATATTGCTTTTTTAATGCGAAAATTGTATAATAAACATATATATGTGTAAATTTTGGAGGAAGTTAATGCTACAACTTAAAAACATTTCTTTTTCGGCTGAAAATGAGGATGGCAAAAAAGAAATTTTGAAAAATATTTCAATGGAAATAACTGATGGTTTTTTAGCGATTACAGGCCCTAATGGTGGCGGTAAATCTACATTAGCCAAAATAATCGCTGGTATTATTAAACCAACAAGCGGTCAAATTTTGCTAGATGGTGAGGATATAACCGATCTATCTATTACCGAGCGCGCTAAAAAAGGAATCAGTTTTGCTTTTCAACAGCCAGTACGTTTCAAGGGTATTACTGTAAATGACCTTATTCGATTAGCTTCAGGCAAGGAAATTACTATGTCAGAGGCCTGTGACTATTTGTCCCAAGTTGGGCTTTGTGCTCGTGATTATATTAATCGTGAAGTTAATGCATCACTTTCTGGTGGCGAACTTAAAAGAATTGAAATTGCTACGGTTTTAGCACGTGGTACAAAAGTGTCATTGTTTGATGAACCAGAAGCAGGTATTGACCTTTGGAGTTTTGGAAATCTTATAAATGTTTTTGAAAAAATGCACGAAACACTAGGTGGTTCTATTATTATAATTTCACACCAAGAGCGCATTTTGAATATTGCGGACAAGGTGGCTGTTTTGTCAGCGGGTGAACTTAAATCTTACGGAAACCGTGATGATATTTTACCAGAATTGCTTGGAAAGACTAACGGCGTTTGCCCTGTGCTTACTAACAATATGAAGGGGGCGCAGTAATGAATAATATAGAAAAAGATTTGCTAAAAATAATTGCTGATATGGATGGCGCAGTAAATGGCGCTTTCAACATTCGAGCAAATGGCGCCTTGGCAGAGCGCCATACAACCGAAAATGTAGACATTAAAAACAAAACCGACAAAGATGGAATTGATATTATAATTCGACCAGGAACTAAGGGTGAAACAATACACATCCCTGTAATAATCAGTGATAGTGGTATTAACGATCTAGTGTACAATGATTTTATAATCGGTGATGACTGTGATGTTACTATTATGGCCGGTTGTGGAATCCACAACTGCGGTGATGAAGAATCACGCCATGATGGTATACACAGCTTCTTTGTAGGTAAAAATGCAAAAGTTAAATATATAGAGCGCCACTATGGTGAAGGCGATGGTACTGGCGGAAAGAACATGAATCCGACTACCGTTGTAAATATAGCCGAAGGCGGTTATATGGAAATGGAAACCAGTCAGATAAAAGGCATCGATAACACAAATCGTATAACTCGCGCAACACTTGAAGCGGATGCTACACTTATTATTCACGAAAAGCTTATGACTCATGGTGTACAACGCGCTGATACTGATTTCTCGGTTGATATGAATGGTGAAAATTCAAGCGCTAATGTTGTGTCGCGTTCGGTAGCTACTGATAAATCTGTTCAGGTTTATCGATCTAATATAAATGGCAACAACAAATGTCATGGTCATACTGAATGTGATGCTATCATAATGGGTGAAGCAAAGGTTAGTGCAATTCCCGAAATAAATGCAAATCATATTGATGCATCGCTTATTCACGAAGCGGCAATAGGAAAAATTGCTGGAGAACAGCTTATAAAACTTATGACATTGGGTCTTACCGAACAACAGGCCGAAGAGGAAATAGTGAACGGATTTTTAAAATAAAAAAATGTTGATTATTTTGTAATAAAATGGTATTATTAACTTTATAAGGGGGATTGTTATGAACAATGACATTTTGGTTTCAGCGTCAATAGTTACGTATAACGATATTGACCGAGCCCCCAATACAGTTAAAAGCGTTGTTGAGCATACTAAAAAGTATCCTTTAAAGCTATATGTCATTGATAACAATTCATCCGATGGTACTGCTGAGCTAGTTGAAAAGATGAACATTGCTACCGTTATTAAAAATCCTAAAAATTTAGGGTTTGGGGCAGCGCATAACAAGGTGTTAAATGAAAAGCTAGGAAAGTATCATTTTATTATAAACCCTGATATAACAATAACATCTGATTGTCTGTCAGATATGGTAGATTATTTTGAAAACAATCCTGATGTTGTTATGGCAATGCCCAAAATACTCAATACTGATGGTACAGAACAAAAATTGCCTAAAGAAAAACCTACTTTTAAAAGGTTGTTTTTAGGACGTTTTTCTAACGAGATACGTAGTGAATATGTTTGGGGCGAAAAAGACATCGATAAACCAACCAAAATAAATTTTTGCACGGGATGCTTCTTTTGTATAAGGACTGATGTTTTAAAAAAACTTTCAGGTTTTGACAAACGATATTTTATGTATCTTGAGGATGCAGATTTAACATTAAAAGCGAAATCAAAAGGTAATGTGATGATGTTGCCACAGTTTTCTGTTACTCACGCTTGGGAACGTGAAAGTTCAAAAAGTTTAAAATATTTATTTATTCATATAATTTCGTGTTTTAAATTTTTGTTTAAATGGAGGGGTAAATTTTAAATGAAGATTATGATTACAGGCTGTCATGGTCAGCTAGGTAACGAGTTGCAATCAATTCTTAAAAGTGGCAAAAGCGAAATAGGTGATGCTCCAAAAGCAGTAATTGGGGCTGAAATTTTGCCAGTAGATATTGATTCACTTGATATTTCTAATATGGCGGCAGTTAGCGAGTATGTATATGGTAATAAACCTGATGTAATAATCAACTGCGCTGCTATGACAAATGTTGATGGCTGCGAAAGTAATTATGAAACTGCATTTAAAGTTAATGCTTTAGGTGTAAAGAATTTGGCTGTTTGCGCTGAAAATATTGGCGCTAAGTTTATTCATGTATCTACTGACTATGTATTTGCTGGTGATGGTACAAGACCATACTGTGAATGGGACAAGGTAGACCCTCAAAGTGTTTATGGCGCATCGAAAGCTTTAGGTGAAAAATACGCTTTAAGTTTTTGCAAGCGTTCATTTGTTGTTCGTACATCTTGGCTTTATGGTTACATTGGTAAAAACTTTGTTAAGACCGTACGCCGAGTAATTAAAGCTAATGGCGGCATCGGTGTTGTTTGTGACCAGCGCGGTAATCCAACCAATGCTAACGATTTAGCTCATCATTTATTAAAACTTGCTGTGACAGAAGAATATGGTATCTACCACTGCACAGGCGAGGGCGAATGCTCTTGGTATGATTTCGCTGCCAAGATAGCGGAATATTCTGGTTTGGGTGACACTGTAACCCCATGCACAACAGAAGAATATAATGCGAAATTTAATGTGCCTACTAAGCGTCCTAGTTATTCATCGCTTCGCAATTTGGCGCTTGAGTGTACAGTTGGTAATGAAATGCGCGATTGGGAAATCGCTTTAAAAGAATATATTTCAAAGGTGGAGGACTAATATTATGAAAACCTATTTAGTAACAGGCGGTGCAGGATTTATCGGATCAAACTTTGTAATCTATATGTTGAACAAGTATGACGACATTAAGATTATAAACGTAGACAAGCTTACTTATGCAGGTAACCTTGAAAACCTCAAGAGCGTTGAAAATGATCCACGTTACAACTTTATTCAAGCTGACATCTGCGATAGAGAAGCTATCTCTAAAATCTTTGCTGAAAACGATGTTGATTATGTTGTAAACTTTGCAGCAGAAAGTCACGTTGACCGCTCTATCACAAATCCTGAAATATTTGTTAAAACAAATGTTGAAGGTACTGTAAATATGCTTCAGTGCGCTAAGGTTGCTTGGACCATCGGTGATGACCAGTATAAAGATGGCGTAAAATACTTACAGGTATCTACTGATGAAGTTTACGGTTCACTTGGTGAAACAGGTTACTTTATGGAGACTACTCCACTTGATCCTCACTCACCATATTCTTCTTCAAAGGCATCTGCTGACTTCTTTGTAAAAGCATTTGGTGATACTTATAAATTCCCAATTAATATTACACGTTGCTCAAACAACTACGGTCCATTCCAGTTCCCTGAAAAGCTTATTCCTCTTATTATGAATAACACTCTTCAGCACAAGGATCTTCCTGTTTACGGTGACGGTATGCAAATTCGTGACTGGCTCTACGTTGAAGACCATTGTAAAGCTATCGATATGGTTATTAACGATGGTAGACTTGGTGAAGTTTATAACGTAGGTGGACATAACGAAAGACCTAACATCTTTATTGTTAAATCAATCATTGAATATATTAAAGAAAACGTTGATGCAACTGTTGGCGAGCATATGATCAAGCACGTTACTGACCGTAAGGGTCATGACCGCCGTTATGGTATTGATCCTCAGAAGATTAAGGATGAGCTTGGTTGGTATCCTGAAACATGCTTCGAAGTTGGTATTAAAAAGACTCTTAAATGGTATCTTGACAACAAAGAATGGTTTGACAATGTAACAAGTGGCGCTTATCAGAAGTATTACGATACAATGTATAGCGGAAAAGAGGAACTTTAATGGGTAAGTTTAATTTTATTAAAACCTCTATTGATGGCGTAGTTATTATCGAGCCTACTGCATATGGTGATAGCCGCGGCTATTTTATGGAAACATATCAAAAAGAGGATTTTAAGGCTGGCGGTATAGATATTGATTTTGTACAAGACAATCAGTCAATGTCTACCAAAGGTGTGCTTCGTGGCTTACATTTTCAGATTAATTATCCACAAACCAAACTTGTGCGCTGTATCCGTGGTGAAGTTTTTGATGTATGTGTTGACCTTCGTGAAGGTTCACCAACATTTGGTAAGTGGGAAGGCGTAGTTCTTTCCGCTGAAAACAAGCGCCAATTCTTAGTGCCAAAGGGTTTTGCACATGGTTTTGTAGTGCTTTCTGATGAAGCTGAGTTCTGCTATAAGGTTGATGACTATTATCATCCAAATGATGAAGGCGGACTTATGTGGAATGATCCTGATATCGGTATTGAATGGCCTATTCCTGCTGATATGGAAGTTAAGCTTTCTGACAAAGATAAGATTCACCCACCTTTTAGTGAGTACAAGAAAAATAAATAATTAAAATAATAACCTCTCTTTAAACGGTTAAACTAACCGTGAAGGGAGGTTTTATTTTATGCAAAAAGGTAATGGAATGTCATTTGTAAAGGGTATGGGTGCTGGTATGCTTGCGGGCGCTACTGCGGTGGTTGTAGGCAAAATGGTGATGCAGGATAAACACAACGTATCAAAAGGCTCTGCAAAGGTTGTAAAGGCTGTTGGAGAAATAGTTGACGGAGTTCAAACAATGTTTAAATAATAGCTTTATAAAAAGGCGCTCATTATATTAATATAGTGAGTGCTTTTTGCTTGAAAATAATATTTTAGTGTATTATAATATAAATGCAAACTAATGAAAGGGTGATAGTATGAAATCGCATAGAAACAAGATGGTAGCGCCAATCGTAGTTTGCGTTATTATGCTACTTTATTATGTTGTGTACTTTGGATTTATCATGTCACTGATTGATGGTGTTTGGAAATACGCATTAGGTATTATCCCAGTAATATTGTCGGTCACAATGGTTAAAGTTTGCATAGAAAGAATAAACGAAATAAAGAAAGGTGAAGAAGATGATATTAGTAAATACTGATTACATAAGCGGCAAGGAATTAGAAACTTTAAGCATAGTAAAGGGTAGCACCATCCAATCAAAACATATTGGCAAAGATATAGTGCAAAGTTTTAAAACATTAGTAGGCGGGGAATTAAGCGCATATAATGAAATGATGAATGAAGCAAGAGCTATTGCAACAAAACGAATGGTTTCCGAAGCCGAGGAATTAGGCGCGGATGCTATTGTAAATATTAGATATGCATCATCTGCTATAATGCAAGGCGCAGCAGAGGTCATAGCGTATGGTACCGCTGTGAAATTTATAGAAAAATAAAAATTAAATGTAAAAAAGCACTCATCTTGTGATGAGTGCTTTTTTGTTTTTGTAATAAAAATTATTTCGCAGCTTTTCTTTCTTTGTACATAACCCAAAGCGGACCTGATACAAATAGAGAAGAGAAGCAACCTGAAACAAGACCAAATGCCATTGGTATTGCGAAAGAACGAAGTGTAGTAAGACCGTAAATTTCAGATACAACGATTATAGTAATAACTGCGCATACAGTAGTTACAGTAGTTACAATGTTACGAACTAATGTGTCAGATACGCTCTTATCCATATTTTCTGAAAGAGGCATATTTGGATAAAGGCGTTTGTTTTCACGAACACGGTCATAGATAACGATTGTATCGTTAAGTGAGTAACCAAGTATTGTAAGAACTACTGCCATAAAGTTCATATCAATTGAAAGTCTGAATATTACACAGATAAAGAAAGCGGTGAGCAAGTCAAGTATAAGAGCACAAAATGCTGTAAGTGATGCGGAAACACCACCGATTTTTTTGAATCTAATACCTACGTATACAACAACTAAAATAGCTGTTATAAGCACCGCAACCAAGCTTTTAAGGAAGAAGTTTCCTGCTATTGTTGGGCTTACTGATGTAGAATCGTAAAGTTCAACTTTGTTATCTTTGAATTTTTCTTGCAAAGCTTTGGTGATGTTTTCTTGAACTTCGGCTGAAACTGAACTTTTACCTGCAAGTGTAATAACGTAAGAATTAACATCACCTGCAAGTGAAGTGTTTTTGCCTACTGAAAATTCTTTGTCAAGAGCTGTGGCAACAGTGTCTTTAAAATCGCTTTCAGCGATTTCACCAGCATAAGAATAAGAAATTTTTGTACCACCACTAAAGTTTATGTCAAGCTTTGGACCAAATGCAACTGTCATCGCAAGACCTGCAACAAACAAAACTGCATAAACAATGATTATAACTTTAAACCATTTCTTTGTGTTAATAGTTTTATTAGCCATTTTTCTTACCTCCATAAAAAGCAGGATTTCTCATACATTTAAGTTGTGAGATGCTACATAACATTTTTTTAGAAGCAAGAACACCCATGATAAGGTTAAATATAACACCGATAAGAAGTGTATAACCGAATGAGTAGATAGAACCGGTAATTGAGCTACCGAACAATGACATAATAGGTGAGAACACAGTGCCGAGGAAACCATCAGGTGAACCAAATGCGCCCATAAGAACAATTGATACAATAACGATTGTAACGTTACCATCTATAATCGCGCTAAGACTGTTTTTGAAGCCAGAGCTTATAGCGGAATCAATTGGTTTTCCTTTCTGGAATTCATCACGAATACGTTCTGCTGCAATAACGTTACAGTCAACACCAACACCGATTGAAAGTATAATACCCGCAATACCAGGAATAGTAAGTGTAAAGCTTGAAGCACCTGGGAAGAAACCAGATATACAAGCAATTGAACCTGCAAGTTGACCCAAAAGTGCAATAGCAGCAACAACACCATTTACACGGTAACGAGCAATCATGATAATGCAAACTATTGAGAATGCAATCGCACCGGCGATAAGCATAACATTAAGCGCATCAGAGCCGAGAGATGGAGATATAATCTGCAACTTGCTTTCATCAACTGTTAAAGCAAATGGAAGTGAACCAGCATTAATTTTGTTAGCAAGGTCGGTTGCTTCTTCAGGTGTCATAGTATCGCTTGAAATAATTGCTTGACCGTTTGTTATTGTTTCGTTAACAACAGGAGCCGAAATCATTTCATCATCCATCCAGATAGAAATTGTTTGACCTATGTAGTTTTGTGTAGCTGTTGCAAATTTTGAAGAACCTACGCTAGTAAGTTCAAGCGCTACGATAGGCTTAGTTGTATCTTCAGGATTAACACCAGCGTAAGCTGATTTAATATCTTCAGAGCCTTTAAGAATAACATTTGTATTTTCTTCGCCTACGCAGAAAGTAAGCATAGCGGTTTCGCCAAGTTCTTGTACAGCTGCTTGAGCATCAAAATCACTTTCGCCAGCTTTCCATGGGAAACGAACGATGATTTGATGATTGTGATTGTCAGCATAAACCTCGTAATCGGTGATGTTGTTGTTTACAAGACGAGTTTCAATAACTGTTTTAGCAGCGCTCATATCATCTTCGGTGATTTCAACATCTTGGATGTCAGGACTAAATACTGCTTCAACACCACCGCTGATATCAATACCCCAACGTATGTCGTTAGCACCCTTTACATATACCTGTCTGATGTCGCCGTAGTAATTTTCTACACCAAAGAACGCAAGATAAGTTAGCGCTAAAATTAGTGCAAAGATTACAAAAAAGGTCGACTTGCGAGAAGAATTAGACTTCATTTTTGAATCCTCCAATTTTTCAAAATATCATTAATTAATTATACTAAAAATAAGTAATAATGTCAAATTATTTACCCTTATTTTTCGAGCAATTTTTCAAGTGCGGCAACTTTTACAGCAGAGCAAAGAACAACAGCGGCTTTTTTTATTTCTTCGGCACTAGGATAACTTGGCGCTATACGAAGATTTGAATCGTCTGGATCAATGCCGTATGGGTATGCTGCACCAGCAGGAGTAAGAATAAGACCTGCATTAGCACAGAGTTGTTCAACGCGTTTAGCACAACCTGGAAGAACGTAAAGGCTGATAAAATAACCACCCTTTGGATTAGTCCAACGTGCGATACCTGTATCTTTAAGGGTTTCTAATTCGTTTAACACGCTATCAAACTTAGGTCGAATAATATCAGCGTGTTTTTTCATGTGTTCGTAAAGGTCAGCTGCGTTTTTAAACATACGAGCATGACGAAGTTGATTAAGTTTATCAGGACCGATGGTCTGGAATGTCATGCGGCTTTTAAGTATAGCAACGTTGTTTGGGCTACCTGCTTCAACAGCAACACCAGCGCCAGGGAAAGAAATCTTTGAAGTAGATGCAAATATAATTGGCAAATCTGGATTGCCAGCTTTTACACATTCATCATAAATGTTAAGTAGTGTATCACCTTCATCATAAAGTTCGTGAATACAGTACGCATTATCCCAAAAGATTCTGAAATCTTTTGCCGCAGGTTTGAGTGCTGCGAAACGGCGAACCACTTCATCGCTGTATGTGATGCCTTCTGGATTAGCGTATTTTGGTACGCACCAAATACCCTTAACTTTTTCATCTTTTACAAGTTCTTCAACCTCATCCATATCAGGACCATCAGCGTTAAGTTTTACCGGAATAAGTTCAAAACCAAAATATTCGGTTATTGCAAAGTGACGGTCATAACCGGGGGCAGGGCATAAAAATTTGATACCTTCGGTTTTGCACCAAGGTTCGCCACCAAGACCGTGTGTCATTGCTTGAGCAATAGTGTCGAACATCATATTAAGAGAAGAGTTGCCACCAACGATTATTTGATCTGGAGCTAAACCTAAAACCTCGCCAAAAAGATTTTTAAGTTCGCGAAGTCCATCAAGACCACCATAGTTTCGACAGTCAATTCCATCAATGTTTTTAAATCCGGTGTCGTTGCCAACAAGATCAAACATTTTTTCGCTTAAATCCATATTGTCAGCGCCAGGTTTGCCTCGAGACATATCGAGTGATAGATGTAAAGCACGTAATTTTTCATATTCTGATTTAGCGGCTGCATATTCCACTTGTAATTCATCTTTACTCATTTTTAAATAGTTTGACATATAAAACCTCCATTTTAGGAAATAACAAAATTATACTAAATATATAATATAATATATTTTCATATATTTTTCAAGTGTTATTTCGTTAAATAACTCATATATTTGTTAAAGAGATTCTCGCATATAAATAAACACTTGACTTTTACGCGCTAAAGTGATAGTATACTTTACATAGATTAAACCTATGATTAAGAGTAGTAACCTTAGTTAGATGTTTTAAGAGAGTCGCTGATGGTGGAAAAGCGATAACAGAGATTTAGGTGAATGGACTTATGAGGGCGACCGAAAAGGCTATGGCCTTAGTAGTAATCGACGGGAGCACCCGTTACAGTGTGACATATATGTTGGTATATGTACGAGAGGATGAATTGTTTCATCAATCAGGGTGGCACCGCAGGAGTTTATCTTGTCCCTAGAAGTTAGGGATGGGATTTTTTTATTTATGAAACTATTTACAAAACGATGGCGTAGCTTGTTTTAACTAAAACAACTATTTATATTTAAGGAGAAACAACTATGAAACTAAACAATGTAGATTTTAATACTTATTTTAATAATTACCCAGACAAAAACGGATATTTTGGTAAATACGGCGGCGTTTATATCGAAGATAAATTAAAAGATGCTATGGCTGAAATTACCGAGGCTTATTATTCAATTTGTCAATCACGTAAATTTATTGCTGAACTTCGCCGCATAAGAAAAGAATTCCAAGGTAGACCTACACCAGTATCTCACCTTGAAAGACTCTCAGATGCTTTGGGTGGTAAGGTACAGCTTTATGCGAAACGAGAGGACTTAAATCACTCTGGCGCACACAAGCTTAATCACTGTATGGGTGAAGCGCTTTTGGCCAAATATATGGGCAAGAAAAAGATTATTGCTGAAACAGGTGCAGGACAACATGGTGTTGCTTTGGCTACTGCAGCTGCTTATTTTGGTTTACAGTGCGACATTTATATGGGCAGTGTAGATATTAAAAAACAGGCACCTAACGTTGCTCGTATGAAGATTTTGGGCGCTAATGTTATTGAGGTTACACATGGTCTTGCAACACTTAAAGAAGCTGTGGATGCGGCTTTTGATGCTTACAGCAAGGAATATAAAGATTGTATTTATTGTATAGGTTCAGTGCTTGGTCCACACCCATTCCCAATGATGGTACGTGATTTCCAAAGTGTTGTTGGTATTGAAGCTCGCGAACAGTTTATCGATATGACAGGACATCTTCCATCTGCTATCGTTGCTTGCGTAGGTGGCGGCTCTAATGCGGCAGGACTTTTCTCAGGATTTTTAAATGATCCTGTTGATATTTATGGTGTTGAGCCACTTGGCCGCGGACCAAAGCTTGGTGACCATGCGGCTAGTCTTAAATATGGTACCGAGGGTGTAATGCACGGATTTAACAGCATTATGCTTAAGGATGAAAATGGCGAACCTGCTCCAGTTTATTCAGTAGCAAGTGGTCTTGATTATCCTTCATCTGGTCCTGAACACGCTTTCTTGCAAGAAATTGGTCGTGTTAAATATGATGTTATTGATGATGAAGAAACAATTGATGCATTCTTTAAACTAGCACGTCTTGAGGGTATAATTCCCGCAATAGAATCATCACATGCAGTAGCGTATGGTATGAAACTTGCAAAAACAATGGATCATGGTTCTGTGCTTATAAACCTTTCAGGTCGTGGTGACAAGGATATGGATTACGTAATTGAGAATTACGGAATTAGATAACATATAACAAAAACGGCGATGAATTTTCATCGCCGTTTTGTTATTATTAGTTGTATGTTATTTAAGTTCATCAAGAGTTAAAGAATAACTTTGTAAAAACTCTTCTAAAAAGACATTGACTTCAGGTAAATTAAGCTCTTTAATAGCGTTAAGTGTTGAAATTTCAGCAGAACGGAATTCTTGATTGCCACTGTTTTTTTCTTCTATACATTTTATAAGCGCCGAAATTTTATCAGCTGCTTTAACTAAAGTAGCGGTTGTTTCATCGGGATTATATAAAGGTGCAAAATCATCACGTAAATCCTCAGGCAACAAAGAAATAAGACGATTTTCAGCGATGCTTTCGATTTCTTTATACACGTTTTTTATATTAGCGTTATAGTATTTTATGGGGGTAGGCATATCTCCAGTAATTATTTCAGAAGTGTCATGAAACATAGCGGCAACAGCTACTGCATTAGCATCAATATTACCACCAAATCGATGATTTTTTATAAGCGCTAATGCGTGTGCAATAAACGCCACTTCAAGTGAGTGTTCGCTTAAATTTTCTGCTCGGGTATTGCGCATAAGCCCCCAACGATATATATTTTTCATTCTGGACATCATTGCATAAAAATGATTTGCCATAAGTTATCACATCCTTACTTGAATATTATATATTTTTTTGTTATAATAATCAATAATAATATTTTTTGTTTTATAGGAGAAGCTAGATGACTTTTTCGCAAAGTAAACAAATAATTCTTAGACCTGAAAAAGAAAAGAAAATGTTTACATTTTTGGTGGCGCTATTTACTGCCGCCTGTCTTTTTGTGCCATATATGATAATGAGCGAGGGTTATTTTACCTTTTTTGGCGATTTTAATGTTCAACAAATTCCATTTTACCAAATGTGTCATCAAGCAATAAGGGATGGTAACATAAATTGGAATTGGCTTACTGATTTGGGTTCGGATTTTGTTGGCTCTTATGCATTTTATCTTCTTGGCAGTCCGTTTTTTTGGATAACGCTAATTTTTCCAAACAGTTTTGTTCCGTACTTAATGGGTCCGTTGCTTGTGCTTAAATTTGCTTGTGCGGCGCTTACGGGTTATTTGTATATTCGCCGATTTACCAAAACTGCTTATGCGGCTTCGCTTGGTGGTTTACTTTATGCATTTTCGGGCTTTTCGGTATATAACATATTCTTTAACCATTTCCATGAAGCGATTATTGCTTTCCCACTTTTGCTTTTAGGTATGGAACTGCTCATAACCGAAAATCGCCGCGGCGTTTTTGCATTGGCTGTTGCATTTTGTGCTATTACCAACTATTTCTTCTTTTTTGGAATGGTTGTATTTTGTGTGATTTATTTCTTTGTACGAGTAGGCACAAAAGCTATCAAAATCAAGTTTTCAAGATTTTTAATATTAGCTTTCGAGGCGATTTTAGGTCTTGGTTTATCTGCAATATTGCTTATACCAGCAATTAATGCCATTATGGGAAATGAACGTATATTGAACATTTTGATGGGTTGGAATGGTATTACCTATGGTAAAGAGCAAATTTACCTTTATGTTATTCAAAGCTTTTTCTTCCCGCCTGATTTGCCGGCTAGACCTGTATTTTTCCCCGAAGCTAATGTAAAATGGTCATCTGTTGCAGGCTGGTTACCAGTCTTTAGTATGACAGGATTTTTTGCTTGGTTTAAACTTCGTGAAAAAAATTGGCTCAAACGAGTTCTTGGTATTTGTGTATTTTGTGCTATGGTACCTATACTAAACAGCGCTTTTTATGCATTTAATACTTCTTATTATGCACGATGGTTTTATATGCCGGTGCTTTTAATAAGCTTGGCTACGGTAATGCTTACCGAAGACAGTAGTGTTAATTGGCAATATGGTTTTAGATGGAATGCGGCTATTACTTTAGTTTTTGTGGCAGTTATTGGTTTCTTTCCTCAAAAAAATAGCGATGATGAACTTATCTTTGGCCTTTATACGCAAAGTGATGATGGCACATATATTCTTCGTTTCTGGATTACTAGTTTAATTGCTATAATATGTGTTCTTCTTCAAAAACCACTATTTGATTTGCTTAAAAATAATAGAGCTAAGTTTTATAAAGTATCTGTTGCGTGTGTTTGTGCGATAGCTATACTTTATGGCAATGTGTTTATTGCGCTCGGGCGTACGCATTCTTACGAAATAAAAAACGTTATGATAGATTCACTTATAGAGGGTGAGGTTTATCTTGATGATGGAAGCGAATTTAGAGTAGATGTATATGATGGTGTTGACAATACAGGTATGTATTTGGGATTGCCTACCATAAATGCATTTCATTCGGTAGTTTCACCATCTATTATGGAATTTTATGATTTTATCGGTGTTGAACGTTCGGTTGCAAGTAGACCAGATACAGATATACCCGCAATACGTTCAATGTTGTCTGTCAAATACTTGCTAAATCGTACCGATGGCGATAATTTTGTCGATGAAGACGGCGAAACACTAATGCCTGGATTTGAATATGTTAAAACAAGCGGAAATTATTATGTTTATGAAAACCAAAACTATGTTCCATACGGTTTTTCATACGACTACTATATGAGCTATGATTTTTGTGAAGGGTACGGAGAAAAAACACGTTCACGCCTTATGTTAAAAGCTGTATTACTTACCGATGAACAAATCAAAAAATACAGCGATTATGTGACTAATATTGAGGAACTTAAATATAAGAACATGCAAGGCGAGGGGACAACATTAAGTCTTACCGATAATGCAATGGCTTTAGATGCTCAAAAACTAGCAGAAACTTCGGCTGATCAATTTAGTACTGATAATAATGGATTTACAGCAAAAGTTACAAGAGATAAAAAATCGCTTGTATTTTTCTCGGTGCCTTATGATGAGGGCTGGTCAGCAACTGTAAACGGAAATCCCGTAGAAGTTGAGAAAGTTAATGCGGGATTTATCGCTGTTGCGGTAGATAAAGGTGAGTCAACCATACGATTTGATTATCGAAATACTGGCCTTGACTTAGGAATTGCTATAACTTTTGGTGTGTTGGTTATATTTGTTTCTTATATTTTAATTTCTTCAAAATATATTAAAAAACATCCAACCGATACAGAGTATCCTGAAGGTAATGAGTTATTGATGTCATGGCGTGTGGATGATATGGCTGATGCGATTACTAGATATAACAATGCGCAATCACAACAAGAGGAACCAATAAACAGTATTTTGGATAATCTTGATGATGATATTGAACAAAAGTCCAATCAAGAATTTGATGGTGGATTTAAAATTAATGAAGATTTATTAAATGAGGATAAAAGCAATGAAACTTAAATATCAATTTGTAATAAATCAAGTAGCAGGCGAGACAGTTGCGGTTTCGGTAGGCAATAACGATGGAAAATTCAACGGATATATAAAGCTTAACGAAACAGGAGCATTTATATTTAAAGAACTAAAGAAAGAAACAACTCGCGAAGATATAATCAATGCCCTTTTAGCAGAGTATCCGGATGCTACACCAGAAGAAGTTAAAGATAGCGTAGATGATTTGATTGAAAAACTTACAAAGGCTGATCTTTTAGTATGAAAACACATAACATAAATTCTGCTCAAGAAGTTTTAAAACAAAATGAGACGGCAGCTTTTTTGACTAGTGGATATAGTATGTATCCACTGCTTAGAACAAATAAAGATATTGTTGTAATAAGTCGCGCAGTTCATCCAATAGCTGTGGGTGAGGTTCCACTTTATAGCAAAAAAGGAGCGCCAAAACTTATTCTACATCGTATAATTGGTGTTGCTTCTGATGGGAAATATATAATACGCGGGGATAATACTTATGTTAAAGAGTATGTACCAAAAGAAGATGTAGTTGGTGTTATGACAGCTATTTATCGTGGTGGAAAATATGTCGATTGCGCTAATTCAAAGCGATATAAAATTTATGTCAAAGCCAATAAATTTTTCTATCCGTTAAGATGGTTATGGAATGTAAAAATCCGCCCATTTTTAGCTAAAATCAAAAGAAAGATAATTAAATAAAATAAAAAAGCCTTGCCGTTTGGCAAGGCTTTTATTTATGCTTTTTGTTTATTGATTTTTGCTTCTTCCTGTTTTATGCGATATATTTCTTCGGTTGCAAAAGAAAGTTTTGTTACTACGTTTTGTTTGGTAGGATAGCAATAAAACGAGTCTTTATCAGTAGAAATATCAACACAATCAAGAGGTTTTAGATAGCAGTAATCATATTCAACGTGCAAACCAATTTGTCCTAGCGGTTTACGTTCAACCTTATAATCTTTTCCGCGATAATGGCCGGTTATTGTAAATCCATCGTTTATATCGTGTGTAAGTTTTGCTTCGCCTAAATGGAAATATCTCCAACAGCGAGGTAGTGAGTAAACATCCACGGTATCTTCAAAGTGATAGCTGCCATCTTCAATTTGTTTACGAACTTCACTTCGTTCCCACTGGAACCAGTCAGGAATATGGCTAAATTCCGTTTTACCTTCGTTTGCTTTCAAATCTCCATCCTCGAGCAATGTCCATCGTTTGCCGCATTCTTCACAAAAAATTTCTATACCACTAGAGTTCATTTTATGCTCAGTTTTACAAGCTGGACATTGATAAAGTATCTTATGTAGTCCCTCAGCACGGAAAGGCTCGGTTATTTTTATGCCGTTTTCTTTTTGGTAGCGGTATTCATCATAATCGAGTGATTCGCGAACGATTTTATTTATCTCATCAACAGAAAGTTCAGCCACCTGTTCGGCTGTAAGGATTTGTGTAAATGTTGTATGCAATGGAACTTTTCTAGGATTTCTAAAATTCCAAAAAGGAGTGCTTAAATGATTGCCTCTATGTACGATACAAGCAACCGGAACTTTGTTCATTTTTATTAGTTTACCGATTGATTCTGGTAATATCGCGGTAGTTCCATCCGGTGTGTAACGTGCTTCTGGGTACATACAAAATACATCGCCCTTTTGTAGTACACGGCGAATAGATTTTACAAGATGTAAATCATTTGTAAACTTGCGTTTGCATATCGCGCCAATAAGTTCCATAAGCCAAGGCCTGCGGTAATAACCATCAATGGAAACAACATTATTTATTCTGTGTGGAAATGTTGCGATAGCCGCTAATTCAAAATCTACAAAATAGTGGTGATTGCTCAGCAAAATATAAGGAGGTTTTAATGTTTCGGTGTTGATTTTTTCAATCTTGTAGTTTTTACCTATAAGAGCTATTTTGCTTAAAAGAAATATAAGCCAAGTGAAAAAAATTGGTTGCCGAATTGGGTATTTTGCGGTGTTGTAACTTTTTTTGTTTTTGTAATTAACTTCCATAAAGTCCCCTTAAATTTTATTTTTATTTATTTTGTTAATGATAATTATAGGTAAGTACATAATTATAATTACAATAGGTAAAAGTATAGGGAAAGCCCATTGATGTGCACCAAAAATATTTTCAAATAGCACTAAAAAACTTATATCATCGGTACGCATTAAAAACATAAAATTTGTATCGCACAAAAAATTTACACCAAGCACAATAACAGCCATACCTAGCAGTAGCAATATACATTTTGGCGCTGTTTTAAGACTTGGTTTTATATCTCCGCCAACTGTAAGCATTAATGGATAAAGAGCCAAAAGAATGTGTATTGAAAAACTATGTATATACATAAAATTAGCAGGTGGTAATGCGGTCCAAGAAGGTGTAAGTAATGCTATAATACCTGCCGGAATACAAATTGCATAAAGAAAATCATTTACAACCTTTGGCTGTTTAAAAATATGGAATGCAATTAAAAATATGTTTATACTACAAAGATGAAGTGGTAGATAGCTATGTTCGTATCGGTTGCCTATGAATAAAAACACCCATTTCCAAATTTCATCAAGTATTATAAGAAATGCTACTGTAACGCGCATAATATTACGTGCTTTTTGAGAAAGTTGTTTATATATTATAGGGACTATAATAGCTAGTATAATAAATGCGAAAATCCATATTAGATGTGATGTGCCAAAAAGTGAAAATCCAGCACCATCTTTTATTGTTTCGACTGTATCAAGAAACATATTTCATCACCTAAATCATATTAACATAAAATTCACAATTTGTCACTAAAAAAATCATAGTTGAAGTAAAGTGTAAAAAGATATATAATTAATCTCAAGGAAGTGTTGTTATGAAAAATATTTTAGTGGTAGTAGATATTCAAAATGATT
The DNA here is from genome assembly GCA_045646305.1 of Acutalibacteraceae bacterium. Classification (GTDB taxonomy): domain Bacteria; phylum Bacillota; class Clostridia; order Oscillospirales; family Acutalibacteraceae; genus UBA737. The sequence continues at coordinate 15,497 of JAZRKK010000011.1, read as the reverse complement.
TTGTAGATGGTGCATTAGGTACCCAAGAGGCACAATCGATAGTGAAAAACGCTGCAAAAAAGATAAAAGATTTTGATGGCGATATTTTTGTAACTTATGATACTCATTATGATAATTACATGGAAACTAACGAAGGCAAAAAATTGCCTGTGCCTCATTGTATCAAAGGAACAAAAGGTTGGGAATTAAATCCTGAAATTGCCGATGCGCTAAGCGGTAAAGAATATACGCAGGTAGAAAAACTTACCTTTGGATCGGTTGATTTGCCAAATTTGATAAAACAAAAAATAGCTAATGAAAATGCTGAAATAACGCTTATAGGTCTTTGTACGGATATTTGTGTTGTTTCGAACGCTTTAATACTTAAAGCAAATTTGCTCGATTCGGAAATTATTGTTGATTCATCTTGTTGCGCAGGTGTAACGCCCGAAACCCATAATGCAGCGCTTCAGACAATGCGCTGTTGTCAAATAAATGTAATGTAAAAAACTCGGCACTTTGGGTGCCGAGTTTTTTATACGGTTGTTAATAATTCTTTTTTGTTTTCTTTTGTTTTTTTAATCTTATTTGCAATAATTAATGGTATTGACATAATTAGCATAATCACCGGCAAAAGTATAGGGAATGCCCATTGGTGCGCACCAAATATATCTTTAAACATTTGTAAAAACCCAATACCTGATGTATCCATCAAATACATAAAATTGGTATCAAATATAAGATTGAGTATAAGCGCAGGTATCGCAAATCCAATTAGCAACAATATACATTTTGGCATAGATTTTAAATCAGGTTTTAAATCGCCACTTGCTACCAAAACAAAAGGATAAAGTACTAAAAATATATGGATTAAAAAACTATGAATATGGAAATAGTTAAGGCAAGGCATTTTTACCCAGTCAGGTATAAGAAGCGCAAGCATTGCTCCGGGAATACCTATGTAGTACAAAAAGTTTTCAACCGTTTTGCTGCGTTTGAAAATACAAAATGTAACAAGCAACACATTTATACCACAAAGGTGAAATGGAAGATGACCTATATGGAAATCATCCACAGCAATTGCCACAAAGTTTTTTGCCATTTCTAAAACAAATACTATTGAAGCTAGGCAGACCCTCATGATATTACGATTTTTTTCATTTAATTTTTTATAAATAATAGTGCATACAGTGCAAAGTATTACAAATGCTAAAAGCCACAAAATATGTGTTAAATCGTAATGCTTAAAGCCAATGCCTTCAGGCATTTGACTGTCTGGAGTAAAAAACATAATTCTCACCTCGAAAACATACTAACATATTTCGACAAAAAAGTCACTAACAACTTTTAAAATCAACATTTTTTACACTTTGCAATTATTGACAAACCATTCTTTGCAGTATATAATTATCGTGTATGTTTATATATTAATTTATATATTTATTTTTAAGGAAGTAATAGTTATGAAATGGATGTCACTTAATGAACTTAGAGAAAGGTATTTATCATTCTTTGAATCAAAGGGTCACTTGCGTCTTGGTAGTTTCTCTTTGGTGCCAAACAATGATAAGTCATTATTGCTTATAAACTCTGGTATGGCGCCTATGAAAAAGTATTTCACAGGTGAGGTAACCCCACCACGCAATCGTGTTACTACCTGCCAAAAGTGTATTCGTACACCTGACCTTGAGCGCGTTGGTATTACCGCACGTCATGGTACATATTTTGAAATGCTTGGTAATTTCTCATTTGGTGATTACTTTAAGAATGAGGCTATTCCGTGGGCTTGGGAGTTTTTGACAAAAGATCTTGAGATTCCTGCTGATTTGCTTTGGCCATCAGTTTACGAAGAAGATGATGAAGCTTACGCTATCTGGCGCGATGTTATTGGTGTACCTGAAGAACATATTGTAAAACTTGGCAAGGCTGATAACTTCTGGGAGCACGGCACAGGTCCTTGTGGTCCTTGTAGCGAAATTTATTTTGACCGCGGTGAAAAATACGGTTGTGGCTCACCTGACTGTAAACCTGGTTGCGAATGCGACAGATATATGGAAATTTGGAACAATGTTTTCACTCAGTTTAATAACATGGGTGATGGAACATATACCGAACTTGAACACAAAAACATTGATACCGGTATGGGCCTTGAACGTTTGGCTTGTGTAATGCAGGGTGTTGATAATATGTTCGAGGTTGACACAATCCGCAATATACTTGACAAGGTTTGTGAAATTTCTGGTAAGACATACGGTACTGATAAAAAGGTGGATATTTCTATCCGTGCGATTACCGACCACGCACGTGCATCAACCTTCATGATTAGCGATGGTATTATTCCATCAAACGAGGGTCGTGGTTATGTACTTCGCCGCCTTATACGCCGTGCGGCTCGTCATGGTAGACTTATAGGTATTGATCGCGCATTCCTTGTAGAAATGGTTGAAGCGGTAATAAAAGAAAACGCATCAGGATATCCTGAGCTTATAGACAAGCAAGAACTTATTAAAAAGGTTATTGCGAACGAAGAAGCAAGTTTTTCAAAGACTATCGACCAAGGTCTTACAATACTTAACGATCTTACTGCAAATGGCGGTACACTTTCAGGTGATGATGCGTTCCGCCTTTACGATACTTATGGATTCCCACTTGACCTTACTCGCGATATTTTGGCTGAAAAGGGTATGACTGTTGATGAGGATGGATTTAACACTCTTATGCAACAGCAACGTGAAAAAGCACGTAACGCTAGAAAAGCATCTGATGGTGAAAGCTGGAGCAGTGATGGTATTAACTTTGATGATATCGCTGCTACCGTATTTTTAGGCTATTCTGATAACGAGTGTGAAGCAACAGTTGTTGATATAGTTGTTGAGGGTGAACATGTATCAAGCGCTAATGCTCAACAAAAGGCAATTATAGTTCTTGACAAGACTGTTTTCTATGCTGAAAGTGGTGGTCAAGTTGGCGATACAGGTACTATCGGTGACTTTACAGTTGTTGATACTAAAAAGACAGTAGATGGCATATTTACTCATATCGGTACTGCTAATTCTATCGTTTCAGTAGGCGACAAGGTTGTTGCAAAAATAGATGTTGCTCGCCGTGAGGCAATTCGCCGCAACCATACAGCTGCCCATCTTTTACAAGCGGCATTGCGCGAGGTACTTGGTACCCACGTTGAGCAGGCTGGTCAGCTTGTAAATGAAAAATCAGTTCGTTTCGACTTTACTCATTTTTCAGCGCTTACTGCCGAAGAAATTGAAAAGGTAGAAAATCTTGTAAACACAGCTATTCTTAGTGGTATAGTAGTTGATAATCGCGAAATGCCAATTGATGAGGCTCGTGCTCTTGGAGCAATGGCTCTCTTTGGCGAAAAATATGGTGACATAGTTCGCGTTGTAAAAGCAGGTGATTTTTCTACCGAACTTTGCGGTGGTACTCACGTTGATAACACAGGTAAAATCGGTTTGTTTAGAATAATATCTGAAAGCGGTATTGCTGCAGGCACACGCCGTATAGAAGCGTATACAGGCTTTAACGTTGTAAACCTTATTAATCACTACAAGTCATTGCTTACTGATACTGCAGCTACACTTAAAGTTGGTAATATTGAAGATGTTGCAACTAAAGCTGCTGCCATAGTTAAACAAATGAAAGAAGATTCAAAGAAGATTGAGTCACTAGAGGCAAAACTTGCTTCGGGTAAACTTAGCGACCTTATGTCAAATGCTGCTGAAGTTAAGGGTGTTAAAGTTGCAACAGCTAAATTTGATGGTACTGCTCCTGATGAACTTCGTAAGATGATTGATACAATCAAGGCTGACAATGACAATGCGGTTGCAGTTTTGGCAGCAGTAAATGGCGAAAAGCTCACCTTCTGTGCAGGCGTTGGCAAAACAGCACTTGCTGCTGGCGCTCATGCTGGTAACATAGTAAAGGCTGTTGCACAAATTGCTGGCGGCAATGGTGGCGGTAAGCCTGATAGCGCTATGGCAGGTGGTAAAGAGATAGCAAAGGCTGATGAAGCACTTCAAGCTGTAATTTCAATCGTTGAATCACAAATAAAATAGAGGTAATTTTATGAAAGATTGTTTGTTTTGTAAAATAGTTGCAGGTGAAATTCCTTCAACTAAAATTTACGAGGATGAAAGCGTATATGCTTTTGCCGATATAGATCCACAAGCACCTTTTCATGCTATTATTGTGCCAAAGAAGCATATAACTTCTGCGGCTGAAATAAATGCTGAAAACAGTTATCTTATTGCTAAAATTTTTGAAGCAGTTGCTAAAATTGCAAAAAACGAAAACCTTGCCGATGGCTTCCGTGTTGTAAATAACTGTGGCAAAGATGGTGGTCAAACAGTAGGTCATATACATTTCCATCTTCTTGCCAGAAGAAATTTACAGTGGCCACCAGGCTGATTTTAAAACACACAATAAAACGGACCGCAATCTTTGGCGGTCCGTGTTGTTAGGAGAATAAATATGTCTGAATTTTATACAATGAAAATTGCAGGTTTAGAGCGAAAGCTTGAAATGTTTCCTGTAAGCGATAGTCTTGATATAGCTGCTTTTATAATTTTTGGTGATGTAGAGCTAACAATCGCAGGTTGCGCTGAACTTCTTAAAAAAGTACCTGAGTTTGATGTGATACTAACCCCTGAAGCGAAGAGCATTCCAATGGCTTATGAAATGGCTCGTCAAAGCGGAAAACCTTATATAATTGCACGTAAAGGCGTAAAGGTTTATATGCGTAATCCACTCGAAGTTTCAGTTACTTCCATAACAACACAAAAAGAACAAAAATTGTTTTTAGGCGAAACCGAAGTTCAGGCAATAAAAGGTAAACGTGTGCTTATTATCGATGATGTTATCAGTACAGGCGAGTCACTTGCTGCTGTGCGCGAACTTGTAAAACGCGCAGGTGCAACAGAGGCTGCTGCATGTGCATTTTTGGCAGAGGGTGATGCGGCTGATCGCACTGACATAATTTATCTTGAAAAACTACCACTGTTTTTTAAATAAGAGGGATTTTAGATGGATGCTTTAAACCAATTTGAAATAGGTATTCTTGATTTTATAAGAGAAACATTTTCTTGTAAATTTTTAGATTATTTTTTTGTGTCTCTTACAAGCCTTTCGGATAAAGGTATTTTTTGGATATTATTAGCGATTGCGCTACTTTGTTTTAAAAAGACAAGAAAAACAGGTATTTATTTAGCAGTTGTTCTTGTTATAGGGGAAATTTTAGGCAACCAAATCTTAAAAAAGGTTTTTGAAAGACCAAGACCTTATACTGTTAATTCCGATATCGAACTTATTATAGAAAAACTTGCATCATTTTCTTTCCCATCCGGGCATTCACGTTGCTCGGTTGAATGCGCCACAGTTATATTTGCTAACAACAAAAAATGGGGTATAGTGGCGATAGTTCTTGCTGCTTTAACCTGTATTTCAAGAATGTATTTATATGTACATTATCCAACCGATGTTTTAGCAGGTGCAGCACTTGGCGTAATTGATGGATTGATTGCAATTTTTATTGTAAAGAAAATAGCCGAATACATAAATAACAGAAAGCCAGGTATTAAAAATGCTTAAAGAGATACTTGAAGAACGTGATTTATTACCTATTTTAAAAATGAATGATGGCAGTGATGTAACACCAGAAAACTGGAGTGAACGCCGCGCTGAAATGCTTGATGCTTTACAAAAATATTCGTATGGATATACACCTAAATGCTTAGGTGAGGGTAGTGGCGAAGTGATTTTTGAAGATAAAATTGCTTACGCAGGTAAGGTTACTGAGCAACATATAAATATATCATTTGAAACACCAAGTGGTAAATTCACTTTTTATAGTGAATTATATATTCCAAATGGTGTGGAAAATCCACCTGTATTTTTGAATCATGCCTTTCGCCGAGTGCCTGATAGATTTATTCCAGTTGAAGAAATTACCGATCAAGGTTTTGCTTTGTTTGTAATGTGCTATAAAGATGTTGTAAATGATAATCTTCATGGTGATTATTCTGATGGTCTTGGTAAAATGTTTGGCGTAGAAAATCCACGTCAAGATAAAACACAATGGGGCAAAATTGGTATGTGGGCTTATGCGGGTTCACGTGCGCTTGATTACTTGCTTACTCGTGATGATATTGATGCTAAGCACACAGCGGTTATAGGTCATTCACGCCTTGGTAAAACAGCCCTTTGGACTGCTGCTCAGGATGAACGCTTTTGGTGTGCAATTTCTAACAATTCTGGTTATGGTGGCGCTGCAACATCAAAACACGGCGAGGGTGAACGTGTAACTGACTTTTTGCGTGTTGGCTCTTGGGATTGGTACTGTGAAAACTTTAAAGACTTTAAAGATGAAAAAGAAGATTGTAAACCATACGACCAGGCATATCTTTTAGCACTTATAGCACCACGCTTTTTGTGTGTAGGCTCAGCGGTAGAGGATAGAGGTGCTGATCCTAAGTCGGAATTTTTAACCTCTCTTCACGCAAGCGTTGCTTGGGATTTTTTGGGAGAGAAAGGACTTATAACTCCTGATAGAATGCCCGAAGTTGGCGACCATTTAGCCGAAGGAAAAATTGGTTATCATCTTCGCGCTAATCGTCACTTTATATCACGTGAAGACTGGAACCATTATATTAAATTTTTAAAATCTAAATTATAATAAAAAGGATGGCATTTGCCATCCTTTTTTATTATAAAACTAAAAGTTCTTTTTTGCTGTTTGTAAGATTAATGCATCCATTTTCGGTAACGTATACCATGTCCTCAATTCGTACACCGAATTTGTTTTCAAGGTAAATGCCAGGCTCAACCGTAACAACATTTCCTACCTCTAAAATAGACTTGTTGTTTGGACTAAGATTTGGAGCTTCATGAACATCAATGCCAACACTATGACCAAGCGCATGACCAAAACAACCGTTATAACCTGCATCATAAATTATATCGCGAGCGATTTTATCAATATCGCCACAAACAGCACCGGCTTTAATATTTTCAATGGCTTTAAGTTGCGCTTTAAGTGTTGTGTCATAAACTAAGCGTTGTTCATCCGATATACTGCCGATAGCAACCGTACGTGTCATATCACTTGAGTATCCACCTACAATTGCGCCGAAATCCATAGTTACAAAGTCGCCAGTTTCGATTTTTTTGTCAGTAGGAACGCCGTGAGGCAGGGATGAGTTTTTACCTGATACCACAATAAAATCAAATGATACACCCTCTGCGCCTAGGGTACGCATGAAAAACTCCATATCTAACATTATTTCGCGTTCGGTTTTGCCAATTTGTATACGTGGTAAAATGTAATTAAGGGTTTGTTCGGTCAAAGTTTGAGCTTGTTTAATAAATTCAAGTTCGCATGGGGTTTTAATAGATCGCATTTTATTAAGGTTTGTATCTAATGTGGATTCTGTGGAAATTTCAATATCCTCAAACAAATTACTTAAATATTTGTGATGAGAAATACTTGTGTGTTCAATTTCAACAAAAATAGTTTTGACTTTTTCTTGTTTGCAAAATTCGTAAATTCCTTTGTCGCCCTTATCGTAAAGCACAACATCACAACTATTTACGATTGATTTTGCCTTTTCAAAATATCTAAAATCGATAAAGAATACGGCATTTGTTTTTGTAATTAAAACTGTACCTGCACTTGAATTAAAACCAGTAAGATAAAAACGGTTAGAGCCACTTGAAACCAAAAAAGCTTCGTTATCATTTAATATATCTTGCAATTTTAAAATGCGATTTTTTATCATTTTATCACCTTAAAATTTTGTTTACAAAAAACAGTAATTATTTTTAATTTTCAATAATATAATATAATTAACGGAATAATCCGTGCTATGTATAAAAAATGATGTCAGGGCAATAGCCTTGAATAAGCCGACATTTTTTATACTAAACGGCATAGTGTTAAAATTTTACTTGGGCGCAATCCAAAGGCGGATTGCGCCCAAGACCATTTTATAAAGCGGCTTTAATTGCTGCGAGCAATTCGTCATATTCTTCAAAAGCTTGAAGGTCGGGGTAGTCTTTTTTGATTTGTTCGGTAGATTTAAAGAGGAATCCCGCTTTGCTTGCAAGAATCATACCAAGGTCATTAAAACTATCGCCAGCTGCAATAGTTTCAAAACCACAAGACTGAAGCGCTTTAACAGTTGTAAGTTTTGATTTTTCACAACGCATCTTATAACCTGTTATTTCACCATTTTCAGCTACTTCTAAGGTGTTACAAAAAATGGTTGGCATTCCAAGTTTTTTCATAAGAGGAGCAGCGAATTGTTCAAATGTGTCACTTAAAATTATTACTTGAGTGACACTGCGTAATTCATCTAAAAATTCTTTCGCGCCATCCATAACATCAATTTTTTCAATAACAGCTTGAATTTCATTGAGACCTAAATTATGTTCTTTTAAAATGTTTAGTCGATACTGCATCAATTTGTCATAATCAGGTTCATCACGTGTGGTGCGTTTAAGTTCGGGGATACCTACTTCGTTAGCAAATGCAATCCAAATTTCAGGGACTAAAACGCCTTCCATATCTAAACATACTACATTCATATTATTTACTCCTTAAATTACAATAAATATGCTGGTAAATCATGGTCTTTGACACAAAGAACATGAAATTTTTGTTCATGTATATCATCACTTTTTACAATTGGTTTTAATTTTGAAAGTTCGGTATAAATGCGATTTGCTTCAGACTTGGTTTCTACATTTATAACCGAAGCGCAAATGTTTGGGATACATAATTCTTTTGCGGCGTAATAACGGCGGTAGCCATCAATAAGCCATACATCACCTTTAGGTGTAACAGCAACTAAAACAGGTGATAGCATACCTCTTTTCGCGACACTTTGTTTTATAGATTCAATATCTTCTGGTGTTGTTGCTATTGACAAAAGACCGATTTTATCTATTGAAAAACTTGTTACAATATTTTCGTAAGTTGTATTTTGGTTTTTTGTAGCTGTTGCGTTTACCGCACGAGCAATACTGTTTTTACCTATTGACAAGTGAAACAACCTCCTGAGTTAAAGCTTTGTATTCTTTCGCACTTCGAGCTGATGGCTTGAATACAGCTACTGGAAGCGAAGCATCCTGCGCCCATTCAATGGAACTATCAGTGCGAATATAGTTTTGAAAAAGATGAACACCATCAGTGTTTTGCAAAGTTTCAATGGTTTGTTTGAAGTAGTTTTTGCGCGAATCAACCTTTGTGATAGCGATACCTAAAAGTGAAATATCGTTATTTATTTGTTTTACGGTTGCAAAAAATTCAAACATATTTGCAAGACCGAAAAGTCCCCATGGACTTGCTTCTACCGGAATTATCAAATAATCAGAAGCACAAAGCATATTCATAACCCAACCACCTAAAGTAGGAGGAGCATCCATTAAAATAAAATCATATATTTCTTGCTCTTTAATGTTTTTAAGGCAATTTTTTAAAATAAATTCACGTTGCCATTTTGAAAATAGATCAAATTCAATATTGCTCATAAGGCTTGAAGAAAGAATCATATCAAGTCCATCATATTTTGTTGGTGTTATGTATTTTGAAACATCTTCTTGAGCAGTGACAGCGGTATAAATGTTATTGCCGTTTTGAGCTGATTCTAAAACTTCATCTTCTGAAAAGAATGATAGTGATAGATTCATTTGCATATCACCATCGATAACAAGAACTTTATATCCCATTTTCGATAGTTCATAGGCCACATTACAGCAGGTGGTTGATTTACCGCTACCACCTTTATTGTTTGCAAAACATATAGTTGTAGTTTTCAAGGCAAAACACTCCTTTTTAAACTAATTATCTTAAATATTCTATTATAATTATTATAGTTTTTATACTATATAATGTCAACTGTTTATGTGTTGTATTCACATGATGAGTTGCATTTTCGTAATATATAAGGGGGCGAAAATTATGAGAAATACAAATTGTAGTAATCATGTTGATTGCGCATTTTTAGCAGTAGCAGCAGCTGTTGTTGCAGGAGTTGTTGCGGCAATAGCACAATTTACTGCTATAATTACACTTACTACTGTATTTTATATTGTTGCATTTGGTATTGCTGTTTTGTTTTTAGGTTTGCTTTTGGTATCATTACCTGTTTTATACAAAACAGCTTGTCATGCCTGTTGTAATTCCAATATAAAACTTACGACAGTAGGCATATTAGGTACAATAGTTACCTCAATAATCTTAATTGCAGTAGGATTTGCGGCTACAAGTGTTTTAGGTGCAATATTTGTAGGACTATTAGCAGCGTTTTTTGCATTAATAATAACAAGTGTTGTTTGTATCGTAAATTGTGCAAGTGAATGCAAATGTAATAATGAGATTTAAAATGATTGATTTGAGTAAAAACTAAAATTAAATAAAACAAAGACCGATTGTGCAAAATGTGCAATCGGTTTTTTATTATTTTGTATTATTTAATTAAATTTAGGCAAAGATATTATCAGTGTAAAATAAAGGAGTTTTGATTATGAAAAAAATCATAGCATTATTTTTAAGCGTAATATTAACAGCGTTACTTTTTACTGGTTGTGCCGAACGTAACAAGGCAGATATTTATTTTTTGAACTTTAAACCCGAGTCGGCAGATGTATACCAAGAGATTGCTCAAAAATACGAGCAAGAAACAGGAATTAGTGTAAAGGTAGTTACTGCCGCAGCAAATACCTATGAGCAAACTTTAAAGTCCGAGATTGCAAAGTCAAGCGCACCTACAATTTTTCAAGTGAATGGACCGATAGGATACGAGTCGTGGAAAGACTATTGTCTTAATATTGAAAACAGCGATTTTGCAAAATTGCTTACCGATGATACACTCGCTATCCGAGATCAAAACGGCAAAGGAATTTATGCGGTGCCTTATGTAGTAGAGGGATATGGCATTATTTATAATGATGCAATTATGAAAAAATATTTTGCGATGAGTGATAAAGCGGTAGATATCGATAGTGCCGAGCAAATTACAAATTTTCAAACACTTAAATTAGTGGTAGAAGATATGACTACCAAAAAGGCAGAACTTGGAATAGATGGTGTATTTGCATCAACATCTTTGTCAAGCGGTGAAGATTGGCGTTGGCAAACACATTTGCTCAATGTTCCGCTTTATTATGAATTGCGTGACAGCGATGATTATAGTGACCCTACTATTGCTGGTCTTAATGCAAAAGAAGTAGCGTTTAGATATTCGAAAAATTTCCAAAACTTGTTTGATCTTTATACAAACAATTCTATAACCGAAAAGGGTTTGTTAGGCTCAAAGTCAACAAGTGACTCTATGGCTGAATTTGCGCTTTCGCGTGTTGCTATGGTACAAAACGGAAATTGGGCGTGGTCACAAATAAAGGATGTAAAGGGTAACACCGTAAAGGAAGAAGATATTAAATTTTTACCTCTTTATACAGGAGTTGATGGCGAAGAAAGTCAGGGCCTTTGTATAGGAACAGAAAACTACTTTGCCATAAACAAAAATGCTAGTGAAGAACAACAACAAAAGTCGCTTGACTTTTTGTATTGGCTCTTTAGCAGTAAAAGCGGCAAAGATTATGTTACTAATAAGTTGGATTTTATAACACCATTTAAAAGTTTTAGCGAACAAGAATTGCCAAGCGACCCACTTGCGCGTGAGGTTGTGCGATATATGAACGACCAAACACTTGATACTGTACCGTGGATATTCACTTCGTTCCCAAGTGATGTATTTAAAACTGAAGTTGGCGGCGCATTGCTTCAATATGTTCAGGGTAACACAACTTATGAAGATGTAGAAAACACAGTAAAATCGAAATGGAAGAGTGAAAGAGAGTGAAAAAAGGCACAAAAAGATGGGCGGCCGTATTTGTAACACCTACCTTTATAGCGTTTTGCATAGCATTTTTAATACCGTTTATAATGGGGCTTTATCTGTCTTTTTGTGAATTCAGAACGGTGAGCGATGCGCAATTTGTAGGTTTTCAAAATTATATACGCGCATTTAGTGATAATAAGGATTTTTTAAATGCACTATGGTTTACTGTTAAGTTTACTATTACTTCTGTAATAGTAATAAATATTATTGCTTTTTTATTGGCGCTTCTTTTAACGCGTGGTATACGTGGTACAAATCTGTTTCGAACAGTATTTTTTATGCCAAATCTTATTGGCGGAATTGTTTTAGGTTATATATGGCAACTTATTATAAATGGGATTTTATATAATTATGGTTATTCAATAACTACAAATGCTACATTTGGTTATTGGGGTTTGGTGGTGCTGAGCAGTTGGCAAATGATAGGGTATATGATGGTGCTTTATATTGCAGGTATTCAAAATATACCCTCTGCGATACTTGAAGCGGCAAGAGTTGATGGTGCCTCAAGTATGAGGACACTAATAAGCATTGTAATTCCATCTGTGATGCCTTCAATTACTATTTGTTTGTTTCTTACTATTACAAATTCATTTAAACTTTTTGACCAAAATTTAGCGCTTACTGCGGGTGCTCCATCAAAGCAGACACAAATGGTAGCGTTAGATATATATAACACGTTTTATGGCAGAATGGGTTACGAAGGCGTAGGTCAGGCTAAAGCGGTGGTATTTTTTGTATTTGTAGCTGCAGTAGCGTTATTACAACTTTATTTAACACGAAGCCGAGAGGTTGAAAACTGATGAAAAAAATAAAATTTTCAAATGTTATTATATTTATTATTTTGTTAGTATTAAGTTTATTGTTTTTAGTTCCTATAATAACTGTGTTTTCAAACTCTTTTAAAGATAAGTTTTCAATTAGTCAGTCACCATTTGTATTGCCAAATGATACTACGTTTTCCGGAATAGAAAACTATATAAACGGTATAAATGATACATCGTTTATATCAGCGTTTTTTTGGTCGCTTTTTATTACTGTTTTTTCGGTAGGGGTAATTGTTTTGTTTACCGCTATGACAGCGTGGTATATAACCCGCGTAAAAACAATGGCTAATAAAATCCTTTACTATTTATTTGTTTTTTCTATGATTGTACCGTTTCAAATGGTTATGTTCACCATGTCAAAAATTGCAAATATATTACACCTTGATAATCCACTTGGACTAATTTTTATATATTTAGGATTTGGTGCGGGACTTTCAGTGTTTATCTTCTCAGGTTTTGTAAAATCAATTCCATTAAGCTTGGAAGAAGCTGCGATAATAGATGGATGCAACACTTTACAAACTTTTTGGCACGTTGTGTTTCCAATTTTAAAGCCTACCGCTATAACAGTTGCTATTCTTAACACAATGTGGGTGTGGAATGACTATTTGTTGCCATACCTTGTAATAGGTAGCGATTACAAAACCATACCGATCGCAGTCCAGTATTTAAAGGGTGGTTATGGCTCGGTTGATATGGGTGCTATGATGGCTATGTTGGTGCTTAGTATTGTGCCGGTAGTAATTTTTTATTTATCATGTCAGAAATATATTATAAAGGGAGTTGCCGCTGGTGCAGTCAAAGGATAAAACTAGAAAAAGATATAGCGGTGTACTACTCGGTATATCATCCTTACCATCGGTATACGGAATAGGTGGTTTAGGAATAGAAGCATATAAGTTTGTTGACTTTTTGCGTGATAGTCATCAGCGCTTTTGGCAAATATTACCGCTTAATCCTTTAGGAGAGGGTAATTCGCCATACAAATCGTCAAGCAGTTTTGCGGGAGAAATTCTTTATATCGATATTGATTTTTTAGTGCGTGAAGGATTGTTATCAGAAAGCGAGTTGCGAAGTCATAAATTTCCTCAAAACGTAGATTATAATATGGTAAGTGAATTTAAAATACCACTCATAAAAAAAGCATCAACACGTTTTGATACTTCTAGCAAAAATTACAAAGATTTTTTAAGCGAAAATGATTTTTGGATTAATGATTATGCGGTTTTTGAAGCGGCATTGAGTGTTTTTGAGATTGATAAAATAAGTGACTTGCCTGATGGTATAAGGCATAGAATTCCGTTTTTTCTTAATGAGTTTGAAAAGAAGCATAAAGAACAAATCGATTTTTATAAAATAGCTCAATATTTTTTCTATTGTCAGTACTATGATTTAAAACGCTACGCTAATCAAAATGGAGTAAAAATTATAGGTGATATGCCTTTTTATGTATCGCCTGATAGCGCTGATGTTTGGGGTAATCCTGATGATTTTTTAATAGGACGTAACTTTAAACCAACAATGGTCGCCGGTGTACCACCTGATGTTTTTTCAAAAGAAGGTCAGCTATGGGGCAACCCAATATACAATTGGCAAAGTATGCGTGAAAACAGTTACAAGTGGTGGAAATCACGACTGCTGTTTTGTCGGGATATGTATGATGTAATTAGAATTGATCATTTTCGAGCTTTCGCTGCTTTTTATCAAATACCTTATGGTAAAAGTGCTACCGAAGGTGAATGGGTTAATGGCGAAGGTTCGGCGTTTTGGGATGATATAAGGCAATCTATAGGTGAAATAAATATAATCGCAGAAGATTTAGGCGGCGAGGAAGATGAACAGGTAATAGATTTGCTAAAGCATACCGACTTCCCGAATATGAAGATTTTACAATTCGGGTTTAACAGTGATATGCAAAACATATATCTTCCACAAAATTATCCGTACAACTGTGTATGCTATACAGGTACTCACGATAATGACACAGCACTCGGTTGGTATAATAAAGCCACAACTAAAGAAAGAGTAATTTTCAATACGCTTATTAGAAATAATACAGGGTGTATAGCGCACGATATGATACGCGCGTTGTCAAAATCAAATTCTATGCTTTGCATAATTCCTATGCAAGATGTGTTGTGTCTTGATTTAGCGGCTCGTATGAACACGCCTGGAACAATAGGTGATAATTGGACTTGGCGTATGGGTAAAAATGATATAAGCACGGAAAATTCAAAACTTTTAAAAAAGTTAACAAAAGAAAGAAATTAAAAAAAGCACCGACTCTAAAATAAAGAGTTGGTGCTTTTCGGTGTTATCATAATAATTTATTATAATCCTAATAATTGTTTTTTCTTTTGGTCAAATTCTTCTTGGGTAATAATGCCGTTATCTAGTAAGTCTTTGAATTTTTTTAGTTCATCAGCCTGAGAAACAGCAGTTTGTGGAGTATTTGCTATTTGCATAGATGAAGAATAAGCACTTGCTATATCACTATAGCAAGTGCTTAAATTTAGTTTAATTAAAATTACTCAACGTTGTATTTTTTACGAGCTACATAGCTGGTGTGGAGGTCGTGGTGAGCCTTGTGACCGCCAAAACCATCATACCATTCGCTGTAAAGAGCTTTAACAACTGGTGATTCGTGTGACTTACGGAGTGCGCTTGCAGCATCTTGATCATAAAGAGCTTTTGCACGAACAGCCTTAAGGTCAACAGTATCACGAACAGATTGTGGTTGAATTGGTTGGCCACCGCCGTTTACACAACCGCCTGG
>JAZRKK010000010.1:0-30108 GCA_045646305.1 Acutalibacteraceae bacterium | reverse complement strand
AACCAATGTCCGAATTTCAGGCACTCGTTTTACCGCTAAACCACAAAAAATCCCTTTAAATACATTGTCCGTTTAACAAAATCAAACCGAGCAAATAGAGATTGCTCGGTTTGTTTGTTACATAATTACTTACGCAAGCCGAGCTTCTTAACGATAGCACGGTATCTTTCGATGTCTTTCTTCTGGAGGTATGCAAGAAGGTTTCTTCTGTGACCTACCATTTTAAGAAGACCGCGGCGTGAGTGGTGGTCCTTCTTGTGGGTATCAAGGTGAGCGTTGAGCTCGTTGATACGGAAAGTAAGAACAGCGATCTGAACTTCAGGAGAACCTGTGTCACCTTCGTGAACAGCGTACTCAGCCATAATCTGTTGCTTTTGTTCGTTAGTCATTCTTTTCACTCCTTTTTATAAAATTGTCCGCCATACTCCAAGCCAAAGGCCCTTGAGTGTTCCGCTAAAACGGCAGTCGCCAAAAGCATAGAATATGGTATTACTAACTGAAAGTCACAGTCAGCCTTGGTATTATAACACAAGTGTTTTAAAAAGTAAAGAGTTTTTTTATTTGAATTACAAGTAATATTATTTACGAATAATTAACATTTTAAGAGCATAAATGTTATAAAATAGTTGTACTATAATGTTGTAATAATTGGAAAGTGAGATTTATTCAATGAACGAATTTGAAAATAACAACATCCCCGAAGAAAATGGCTATTCTTCACCAAATGATAGTTTTTACAATAAAACAGCTGATGAAATAATCCAAGATGAGCCACAAAAAAGCCATAACTACCAATCATATTCGAATTATACACCTCCTTACCAAAGCGTTTTTGTTCAACCACCAAAACCCAAAAAACAAAAAAAGACTCATAGCACAGCGGTTGTAATAGCATCCTGTATTTTAGCAGCAATTATTGGCGCTGTAAGTTCTACATTTATTTTAAGTGGTGCTTTTTCGTTTGATTCAAGCACAACATCAACCACACAACAAACCGAAACAACAAAAAACAATGTAAATATCAACATTGATGAAACAGCATCATCAATTGCCGAAGCTGTCGCAGTAAAATGCACCGATAGCGTTGTGGGTATTCGTACCACTACCTCGGTTATGAGTTTTTTCGGTGGCAGTCAAGAACAAACCGGCGATGGTTCTGGCGTTATTTATACCGCTGATGGTTACATCATTACAAACTATCACGTAATCAGCAACGCCGTAGAATCACGCAATTCTAAAATTGATGTATTCGTAGGCAATAATAAATCAAACTCTTACCCTGCTACCGTTATTGGTTATAACATTTCTTGTGACCTTGCCGTAATTAAGATAGATGCTAAAAATCTATCCCCTGTTGAGCTAGGTGATAGCAGCGAATTAAACGTTGGTCAATATGTAGTTACCATTGGCGCACCTGGCGGACTTGAATTTATGGGAAGCGTTACCTATGGTATTATCAGTGGTCTTGACCGTACCGTTTCTACAAGTGCAGGTCTTAAACTAATACAAACCGATGCCGCTATAAATCCCGGTAACTCAGGCGGTGCACTACTTAACGCCGAAGGAAAACTTATTGGAATCAATAGTTCAAAAATCGCATCGGTAGAATTTGAGGGTATGGGTTTTGCAATACCTGTAAACACTGTGAAAGAAAAATGCGATAAAATAATCTCTCGCAAGGGTGATTCAGGCGCATACTTTGGTGTCAGCGTAAGTAGCACCTACACAAGCGAAGTTCTTTCATTCTATGGTTACCCATCAGGCGCTGTTGTATCAAGCGTTGCCGATGGTAGCCCTGCCGCAAAAGCAGGCATTGAACGTGGCGATATTATCACTGAATTTAACGGAGTTAAAATTAGTGAATACACCATACTTGGTGATGCGCTATATGACTGTGAAGCAAATCAGACCGTAGAGGTTACTATATACCGAAGTGGACAATACTACCAAACTCAAGTAACGCTCACTTCTGACACTTCGAACTAACCAAAAATTTTAAAGCCGTAATTTCAATATGAAATTGCGGCTTTTTTGTATTGTAAACCTGTCTGAAATTATGGTATAATTAAAAAAATTGTGACTTGGAGAGTAACTATGTTTTATAAAAATCTCAAAAATCCACCAAACAAATATCGTCCTGTTCCATTTTGGTCGTGGAACGAAAAACTTGATGTAAACGAAACTGCGGCGCAGGTGCGCGAAATGGAAACTGTCGGAATTGGCGGTTATTTTATGCATGCTCGTGGTGGACTTCAAACTGAATATATGTCTGATGAGTGGTTTGACAATGTAAAAGCCACCTTGCGTGAAGGCAAAAAACTTGGCATGAAATCTTGGGGTTATGATGAAAACGGTTGGCCAAGTGGATTCGGTTCCGGGCTTGTTAACGGACTTGGTATTAAATACCAACAAAAATATCTTCGTTGCGAAGAAACCGAAATCCCTGTTCAAAACGAAAATACTATCACAAATATAACATACAATGGTAAAAATGTTCATTTCTATTACGAAGTTAATCCGTTCTATGTCGACACACTTGACGGCGAAGTAATTTCAGAATTCATACGCCAAACACACTGTGTTTATAAGGAAAAACTTGGTGATGAATTTGGTGATATGAACGGTTTTTTCACCGATGAACCACAAATATCACGAAATGGATATCCTTGGTCTTTTATTATCGAAAAAGAGTATATCAAAGCTTATGGCGAACCACTAACGCCAAACCTTGTAGCACTTTTTTACGACACAGAAAACAGTTGTGAGATTAAATATAAATTTTTCAAACTCATTACCAACTTGTTTTCCGAAAACTTTATGAACAATATTTATAAGTGGTGCTGTGAAAACGGCAGTGCGCTTACTGGACATTTGGTACTGGAAGAAGGTCTTTGGTCACAAATGCTTTCAAATGGTGCTTGTATGCCCCATTATGAATATATGACTATACCAGGTATGGATAATTTAGGTAGAATGTTAAATCGAATTGAATGCGAAATGCAATTAAGTTCTACCGCTAATCAACTCGGTAAAAAGCAAATCCTTTCCGAAACATTTGCTTGTTGTGGTTGGAACGTTAGTTTTGAAGAACTACGTTGGATATACGAGCATCAAATGGTTCACGGCATAAATTATCTATGTCAACACCTAGAGGGTTATACACTTCGTGGAATTAGAAAGCGTGATTATCCCGCAACGCTTTTCAAACAACAGCCTTGGTGGAATGATTATAAAATTTTCAATGATATGATGAGTCGAATCGGTATGCTCATCGCAGAGGGTGAAATTAACCACGAGATTTTGGTGCTTCACTCTGCTGATAGTGCTTGGGCAAATTTTGATATAATTTCTAATGAATATGCCACAAAACTGACAAGTGAAATGCTTGACACTATGAATCGACTTGAACACGCGCATTTACAATATCACTTAGGCGATTCAACAATTATGGAGCGTCACGGAAAAGTCGAAAACGGGAAATTAGTTATTGGAAAACAAAAATACTCTGTTGTGGTGGTGCCTTCTTCTGATTGTATTGCAAGTAATACTGTAAAACTTATCAAAGAGTTCCAAAATTCTGGCGGTCTTGTAATTTTTGCAGGGCGTATACCAACCATGATAGATGGTAAAAAGACTGATGAAATAATAAAGTTTGCAAAAACATGCATCAATACTACCCCAAAAGAACTTG
Source organism: Acutalibacteraceae bacterium (assembly GCA_045646305.1). Taxonomy (GTDB): domain Bacteria; phylum Bacillota; class Clostridia; order Oscillospirales; family Acutalibacteraceae; genus UBA737. The sequence continues at coordinate 26,417 of JAZRKK010000010.1, read as the reverse complement.
CAAACCAAATTCCCGAAAGTATTCGCAAAATAAAACTCACTTCCGATTGTGAGCAACCAATACTTACCGCTGTTCGCCGATTTAAAGAACAAGGTATGACTATGTACTACCTTATGAACCCTTGCGATGTAACACATAATTTTACAGCAACCGTAAAAGGCAAAAGCGCAAGTGTTTTTAACGCTATGACAGGCGAAGAAGAGGATGTTGTGTTTACAAAAAATGGTGAAAATATAGATGTAAAAAGTTCACTTTACGGCAATGGCTCGGTTGTTTTGTTCGTATATGATCAAGACATTAAAAAATCAGCTCAAAAGCAAAAAAATAATTTAGTTCCACTTTTGTTTAAAAACGAGTGGGATATAACAGCCGATGATAATGCGATAACACTTGATTATTGTGATGTTTATTTTGATGGTCAACTCGCATATACCAATTTACCAATAAGCGATGTACAAGAAAAAGCATTAGCATTCGGTAAACAGGTAAATACCAAGGTTGTATTTAAGTTCAATGTAAAAGAAAAAGGGTTTACAAAAACCCAACTCGTTGTTGAAACACCCGAGATTTTTGAAATATCGGTTAATGGCAAAATAATTGATAAAAAAGTTACAGGATATTATCACGATATATCATTTAAAACAATTGATATTTTTGAATATATCAATGAGGGCGAAAACGAAATCGCACTTGTTTGTGACTTTGTTCAAAGCAATCAGGTTTATGAAAATGCTAAAAATTCACTTATCTTTGAGTCAGAAAAAAACAAACTAAGTTACGATATGGAAATCGAGGCAATATATCTCAAAGGAGATTTTGCGGTAAAAACCGACTGCGAATTTCAAGAACTTGAACACCGCGCTGTTAGTACAAAAGGTAACTTTTATATCACAACAGCGCCTAAAACTCTAACAACCGGAAACATCGTTAATCAAGGCTATCCTTTCTTTGCGGGTAGTATGACATTCAGTCAAAAAATAACTCTTACCAGCGATGAGTGTAAAAATCGCAGTATTAAATTTGACCGACTTCCATCAACGGTTACCAAGATTAAGGTTAACAAAAAGGATGCGGGAGCCATTATGTGGCAACCTTACGAGTTGGATATTAGTAATCTTCTTATAGAAGGTGAAAATGAAATAGAAATCACTGTGACCGGTAATTTGCGCAACCTGTTAGGTCCATTCCATCTAAAAAATGGCGAAAACTATTGGGTAGCGCCAAACTGTTTTTTCCATGAGTCCCCTATTTTTAGTAAAGGACTTAACCCAAATTGGACAGATAGTTACTGCTTTGTAGAGTTTGGACTTTTTTTCTAAATTGAAAGTTGAAAATGGAAAATTTAGGTGTGCTACGCACATATAAAAACAATGTGATGAAATATTAATTTCATCACATTGTTTTTATAGTCCTAATAATTGTTTTTTCTTAGCATCAAATTCTTCTTGAGTGATAACGCCACTATCAAGTAAGTCTTTGTATTTTTTAAGTTGATCTGCTTCATCAGATTTAATCTCGATAGTTTGCGGAGCTACCTTTTCTTTTTCATCTTGCCTATTGATTAACAAATCACTAATTATTTTGTACGCTTCATCTTTATTCGCAATAAGATAAAAACTTATTTTTCCAGAACTTGATGAAACAGATATACCCTGTAGTAAAGGATTGGTAACTGCAACCGAAGAAATAGAATCAATTGGTATATCGACTATCTTACCAAATAAAGTTTTTCCATATACTTTTTTATTTGTTATACAAATTTTACTATCTCTACCAAAAAATAATATTACAAATAACAAAACAGCACACAAAATACCTAAAAACATACATGGCAAATATAAATCGTACAAACCTCTTCCAAAAAAGTTCATTGCAAATCCATAGCTCAAAAAGAACATTAGACCTGATAATAGCAACGATAAAATAATCGTACTCTTTATATTCGCTTTTTCCTCAAATAATGTTTTTTCCATATAAATTCCCCTATCATTATAAATTGTACTCGTTTTGTTGAGTATACCAAAATTATACTCGTTTTATAGAGTATTGTCAAGAAAAAGAGTATACTTTAAGATTGTATTGAGGTGGGAATATGATTTCGTATGAACCTTTTTACAAAACACTAAAAAGCAAAAATATTTCAACATACAAATTAATTAATGAGCACGGTATAAGTCGCAGTTTGCTTGACCGATTAAAACACAATAAACCTATAAGCACAGTAACGCTCAATGATTTATGCAACATATTAAAATGCAAAGTCGAAGACATTTTGCTGTTTACAGAAGATAATTAAACCTCTCCGTTAATAACGGAGAGGTTTTTAAGTTAGTTCCATTTAAAATCACTACATAAAAGTGTCGTTTTATCACCCTGAACAGTAAGAATACCGCCGCCTATTGTGGCAAATTTTTCTTGTGTTTCGGATAAAACTATTTTGCACTCGCCCGGTTTTACCGCAGTTATAAGTGGTATATGTCCTGCCATTACAGCAAGTTCACCTTCGGTACCACGAACTATTAAAACTTCGGCATTGTCATCAAACACACTGCCATCAGGCGTAGAAATTATTAGATTATAGGTGTTCATTATTTATCACCTTTTTTAGCTTTAGCAACAGCTTCATCAATAGTACCTACAAACAAGAACGCACTTTCAGGTAGGTCATCATGTTTACCCTCGATAATCTCTTTAAAGCCACGTATTGTTTCAGAAACAGGAACGTAAGTACCCTCTATGCCGATAAACTTTTCAGATACGTGGAAAGGCTGAGAAAGGAAACGTTGAATCTTGCGAGCGCGACCAACAAGCAATTTGTCATCATCTGAAAGTTCATCCATACCCATAATAGCGATAATGTCCATAAGTTCGTTATAACGCTGTAAAATTCTTTGAACTTCACGAGCAACGAAGTAATGCTCCTCGCCTAAAACTTCTGCCGAGAGTATACGGCTTGTCGATTCAAGTGGATCAACAGCAGGATAAATACCCTGTGATGCTATGTTACGAGATAAAACGGTAGTAGCGTCCAAGTGAGCAAAAGTTGTAGCAGGCGCTGGGTCGGTAAGGTCATCGGCAGGTACATAAACTGCCTGAATTGATGTTATAGAACCCTTTTTAGTAGATGTGATACGCTCTTGCAAAGCACCCATTTCAGTAGCAAGTGTTGGCTGATAACCAACCGCTGATGGCATACGGCCAAGAAGCGCACTAACCTCAGACCCCGCCTGTGTGAAACGGAATATGTTATCAATAAAGAGTAACACATCTTGATTTTCTTGGTCACGGAAATATTCAGCCATAGTAAGACCTGAAAGACCTACACGCATACGCGCACCTGGTGGTTCGTTCATCTGACCATAAACAAGCGCTGTTTTAGACAAAACGCCTGATTCTTTCATCTCGTTATAAAGGTCATTACCCTCACGTGTACGTTCACCTACACCGGTAAATACCGAAAGGCCACCATGCTCTTTGGCGATGTTGTTGATAAGTTCCATAATAAGAACCGTTTTACCAACACCCGCACCACCGAAAAGACCTATCTTACCACCTTTTGAATAAGGGCATATAAGGTCAATTACTTTAATACCTGTTTCAAGTATTTCAGTACTTGTAGAAAGCTCATCATATTCAGGGGCTGGTCTGTGAATATTCCAACGTTCTTCTGTTTCAGGGGCTGCCTCATTATCAACAGGCTCACCCAAAACATTGAATATTCTGCCCAAAGTATCACGACCTACAGGCACACTTATTGCTTTGCCTGTATCGGTAACATCGGTTCCACGTTGTAAACCATCGGTAGAAGCCATCGCAATACAACGAGCAACATTGTCGCCGATATGTTGCGCTACCTCAACGGTTAATGTACGCTCACCAATAGGCATTGTAAGCGCATTATAAATAGCCGGTAGTGCGCCTTCTTCAAAACGCACGTCTACTACTGGTCCCATAACTTGGGACACTATACCGGTAGTTTTGTTAGACATTAAATATCACTCCTAAAATGCACAATGCATTAATTTCCTGCTCCTGCAACAATTTCTGTAATTTCTTGTGTGATTGCGCCTTGACGAGCACGATTGTACTCGAGCATAAGTTCATCAATCATTTGCTGAGCATTTTTGCCTGCTGAATCCATTGCCATTCGGCGTGCAGCAACCTCACTCGCAAAGCTTTCGCGAACACAAGCCACAATTATACCTGAAAGATACTCTGGAACTGCAATATCAAGAATTGTTTGCTCATCAGGTTCAAAAACAGCAGTTGTGTTTTGAACTTTTTCACTTTTAGCAAGTGGCAAAACCCATTTTATTTCAGGTGTTTGAGTCATCATAGAAATATACTTTGTAGTAACTATACCAAGTCGATCAAAGTCACCATTAACAAATTCATCACATAGTTGCTTTGCCAATTTAAAAGCATCAGCAGAATAAAACTTTTCACTAGATACTATTTCTTTACCGTATCTCTCACAAGCACGTTTACCAATCGGTATAATTTCGGCTTCCCCGAAATCACGAACTGTACGAAAAACGTTTGCGTTGTATCCACCCGCTAAACCACGGTCACCCGCTATAACAATAAGTCGGGTTTTGCCATCTTTATACTCACGCATAAATGGACTGTTTTGACAATCGGGTACAGCTGTAAGCAAATCAACAACATTTTGCACCGCAGCCTCGTATTGTCTACCCGCATTCATAGCCAAGTTTGCCTTGCGCATTTTTGAAGAAGCAACAAGTCCCATTGCCTTTGTAAGATGCAGCGTTGAGTCAACACTTTTTATACGCAGTTTAAGCGTTTTTGTGTTACCTGACATTCATCTCACCTCGTCATTTCACTGAGTGTTTCTTCTAAGGATGCTATATCTTCATCCTCAAAATAACCCTCTTCAAAACGCTGAAGTAGCTGTGGTTTTTGATTTTGTAATTTTTCAAATAAATTTTCTTGGAATTTATTAACATCAGCAACAGGAATGCTATCAAGCCATCCCTTTGTTACAGCATATATAATAGCTACCTGACATCCAACCGATACTGGACTGTTTCGGCCTTGTTTTAATACCTCTACTATACGCTCACCCAAAGCCAAACGAGCTTTAGTATCTGCATCAAGGTCACTACCAAACTGAGCAAAAGCCTGAAGTTCACGATACTGTGAATAAAGAAGTTTTAATTCGCCCGAAACTTTTTTCATACTCTTTTTCTGAGCAGAGCCACCAACACGGCTTACTGAAATACCTGGGTTGATTGCAGGCATTATACCTGAATGGAAAAGTTCGGTTTCAAGGAATATCTGTCCATCAGTAATTGAAATAACATTGGTAGGAATATATGCCGAAACGTCACCTGCATGTGTTTCAATAATTGGAAGCGCTGTAATAGAGCCACCGCCGTATTCAGGCGCTACACATGCCGCACGTTCAAGAAGTCTTGAGTGTAGGTAGAATACATCACCGGGATACGCTTCACGACCAGGTGGACGGCGAATGAGCAACGAAAGCGCACGGTATGCTACCGCGTGTTTACTTAAATCATCATATATTATAAGAACGTCCTTACCTTGCGCTCTAAAATATTCAGCCATAGCGCAACCTGAATAAGGCGCAATATACTGAAGTGGAGCACTTTCAGAAGCAGATGCCGACACTACAATTGTGTAGTCCATAGCCCCTGCTTTGGTAAGTGTGTTTACAAGACTTACAACAGATGTGTTCTTTTGGCCGATTGCTACATAAATACATATAACATCGGTATCTTTTTGATTTATAATTGTATCTATAGCGATTTCAGTTTTACCTGTCTGACGGTCACCGATTATAAGTTCACGCTGACCACGACCTATTGGTATCATGCTGTCAATCGCTTTGATACCTGTCTGCAAAGGCACCGATACGCTCTTACGCTCGATAATACCTGGCGCTTCTGCTTCGATTGGATTAAAACCACTATAATCAATAGGGCCTTTTCCATCGATTGGCTCACCTAACGCATTCACGACACGACCAAGCATGTTTTCGCCAACCGGTACAGATAATACTTTACCTGTGCGGCGAACTACTGTACCTTCACGAATACTATTATCATCAGAAAGTACCGCAACCGATACGGTATCTTCCTCAAGGTTTTGAGCAAGACCTGCTGAACCATCCTCAAACTCTAAAAGTTCGTTTGCCATACAGTTGGTCAGACCGTAAACACGTGCGATACCATCACCGACAAGAATTACTCTGCCGGTTTCTTTCATTTCTATTTGTGAGCGATAATTTTTTATCTGCTCTTTTATGATATAACTAATTTCTTGCTGTTTTTCGCTCATTCGCTAATCACTTCCCTCGCGCGTTTTAGGTTTTGTTTTATACTGCCATCAAGTAGTTGACCATCAAGTTCTACGGCTATTCCACCAAGCAATTTGCTGTCAATAACACATTTAAGAGTTACCTTTTTACCAGTACGTTGCTCAAGACTTTTTGTAAGGTCTGCTTTTTGAGCATCGCTTAACTCTACTACTGTTTTTACCACAGCCACAACAGTACCTTGACTCCATTCTCTAAGTCGCGCAAACTCATTTACACACTCAAAAAATCCTTCAGCTTTGCCATGTTCGCAAAGTAATTGCAAAAAGGACAAAATATGTGTGTTTATTTTACCTTCAAAAGCCGCCGCTAATGCTGCTGTGCGCTCGTTTTTAGGTATACTAGGAGTTATTAAAAACTGTAAGTATTCAGGACTTTCTTTAAATATGCCCTCTACAATCTTTAAACTATCGTAAAACTCGTCAACGCTGTTTTCTTCACGCGCCAACATAAACAGCGCTTCAGCATAGTTGTTACCTGTCGCTGTCATGATCTTCACCTATTTTATTAATAAACTCATCAATCAAAGTTTTATGGTCATTGACATTAATCTCACGCTCTAACATTTTTTCTGCCAAAGCAGTCGAAACCTCTATAATTTGATCTTTGATATTTTCGTTTACACGTTTGCGTTCAAGTTCGGCATCAAGTTCTGCCTGACGGATAATTCCATCAGCAGTATTCCTTGCATCTTCAACGATTTTGTCACCGCGTATTTTAGCGGTATCTGCCGCTTCTTTTACAATGCCTTCTGCCTCAGCTTTGGCATTAGCAAGGCGACTTGTAAGTTCAGCTTGTTTTTGTTCGGCGCTTTGCTTTGCATTTGCTGCATCTGAATAGTCGCTTTCAATTTGATTGCGGCGCTCATCAAGCATTTTAAGCACCGGCTTATACAAAAACTTTTTTATGAGCAAAAACAAAATCGTAAGGTTAGCAAGGGATATAAGTATCTGCCATAAATTTACGGATATAATATCCAAATTTTGCATTTAAGCTTCCCCCGAAATTACATTGCTGATTTTAAAAGGTTTATAAAGATATTAGGTGCAACAAAAATAAGCAAGATTGCTACAACAAGTGAGTAAATACCTGTAGTTTCTGCGATAGCACAACCCATGATCATAGTAGAAGTTACAGAACCTTTGCTTTCAGGCTGACGACCGATAGCTTCACATGCCTTAGATACAGCATTACCTTCACCAATACCAGGACCAATAGCACCTACGCCCATACAAATACCTGCGCCAAGTGCGCAACAACCCAAAATAATACCAATTGCAATTGCCATAATAAATTACCTCCGTAAATTTAATTTGTTTTGATTTTTTGTTTATTTTGTTTTTTAGATTGCTTTTTAAGCAGTCGTTTTTCATATTCATCTTGCGGAAATCCACCAGATATGTTAAGCATTGTAAGCATCGCAAAAATGTATGCTTGCATACAACCGCTAAATATATCAAAATAAACGGATAATACCGCAGGAATACCAATTTGGAATAATGGGATTTCACCCAAAGCTCCTGGTAGCCAACCAAGAATCAAACTTGAAACTCCCTGTAACGCTGATGCGATAAGCACCGCAATAACCGAACCAGATAACACATTACCATAATGACGAAATGCCATCGAAACAGGTGTTGCGACCTCGCCCAAAATATTAAGCGGTGTCATTACAAATATTGGCTCGGTAAAACCTTTAAGATAGTTGCCTACGCCACCCTTTAACTTATAATAGGTTATAAGCGCAAAAGTAAGTATTGCCCAACCACCTACTATATTGATATCAGAAGTCGGTGCATAAACACCCAATAGAGCCATTAAACTTGAAAAAGCTGATATACCCATAATAGCGGCAATAAACGGTGAATATCCCTTAAAGAAATCACCCATATTTTCATTAACGAGACCCTGTGTTTTTTCAACAATCCATTCGGCTATTAATTGTCGTTTTAAATTTGCTTTGACCGAAAGACCATGAGTAAAGTAAAGGCATAGAAAGAAAATTGAAATTATAACCGCCCATGAGTTTATCTGCGCCTCGGTTATCGGCAGATTTTGAAGTGGCATTGGTACTTCAAAATACACTAGTGCGCCTGTAATACTGATGCCCTCGCTTGGAGTATTAAATAATATTTTTAACACCATAACAAAAACGAATGGCAAAACAGCGCCCAAGATATACAGAACATCCACTATTTTAAAGCGAATATCCTTACGTTTTTCCATCAAGCCCTCACCTCCTGAATATTAATGATTTATATTATTGTAATTTTTTATCTATAATAGGTCGCAAAAATATTCCAAAACTTGGAAATACAAGTGGCGCTACCACCGAAATCCAACTAAAAACGGGAATCACAACTCCTATACCTGTAAATAACACAAGCGCTGCAAAGCGAAGTGATTGAGAATTTTTTATAGTTTGTTTAGCTTCTTTTTCTTCTTGGGATACTGCTTTTTGAACATAAATTCCCATAACAAAGAAATTACCTATAGCTAATGTTGCGCCATATATATTGCCAAGCAATACCGTATAATCCCATTTGCCAATTATTAGAAAAATCGCCTGCATTAAAACACTAAAAATCGCCACAAATGAGGCTATATATTTTGTTTCTTTTATAACAGTTTTATCAATTTTCATAAAAACAATCCAATTCCAACCCATTTTAACTATATTTTACCACGATTTATTATATATGTCTATAATAGATAAAAAATTAACAAAGAATTTTCTTAATATTATTCACATATATATTATGTGGGGTGATACTTTGAAAACTCTTGGAATTATTGCGATAATTTGGTTATCGCTTTGTGCATTTATACTTCTTATTTTACATATAAAAAGCCACAAAATGATAAAGTCAATATTTTTAAATGCTTTGCTTGGTTTTTTAGCGATAATAGTCATAAATCTTACACAAAAATTTACCGGCGTAAGTGTTCCTGTTAATTGGTGGACAGTTGGTGGTGGCGGCATATTTGGTCTACCTTGCATTTGTGGAATTATACTTGCTCAAATAATATAAAAGAGCCTCTGAAATTCAGAGACTCTTTTTGTTTATAAGTGTGAATACATGATTTCTGCTGTTCCGCAAATTCTAACTTTAAGTCCAGCCGGAATAAATACGCTATCGCCTTTTTTAAGATTCATCATACCGCCTGTATACGAAAGTGAAGTAGCACCATCCAACACAAGCAAAGAAATAAAGCTATCATTGTCGTAAACGCCAACGTTACCATCAAGGCTTATAAGCTCGGTGGTAAAATACTCGCAAGATGCTAGTTCTCTTACCGTACCAAAAGGATAAAGTGTTACATCGCCCACAGCACCATAAGGTTTTGTTGGTTTTTCTGTTTTAGTAACTTCAACTGCCTGTTTTATATGGAGTTCACGAGGCTTTCCATCAGAACCAAGTCTACCATAATCAGATACTCGGTATGTGGTATTTGAATTTTGCTGTACCTCGGCAATAAGAATGCCCTTTCCGATAGCATGCATAGTACCGGCATCAATAAAGAACACATCACCTTTTTTAACAGGTACATAGTTACAAACAGGTGAAAGATTGTTGCTGTTTATTCTTTCTAAAAATTCACCTTGTGAAATGTTTTGATTAAATCCATAGATAAGTTGTGCGCCTTCATCACAGTCCACAACATACCACATTTCTGTTTTGCCATATTCGCCTTCGTTTTTAAGTGCATATTCATCATTTGGATGAACCTGAACCGAAAGCCTGTCCTTAGCATCTATAAGTTTAATCAAAATAGGAAAATATTCAAATTTTTCAGAATTAGCACCAAGAGCTGCTTTGCCCCATACATCTAATACCTCTTGTAATGTTGCACCTGCAAACTCACCATTTTTTATGATACTATTACCATCTTTATGGCAAGAAAGCATCCAACCCTCTGCGGCTTTTTCTTTTTCGGTTTCAAATCCATATTCTTCGATAAGTCGTGTGCCGCCCCACAAATAATCTTTTAGCGGAGCTTTTAGTAATAATGGATACATAATAAACCTCCCAACCTTAACTTTAACAATTTTATTTATTATACCATCATATTTAACCGTGTTCAAGAGCATATTAAAAATATGTCGAATTTTCAATTAAAAACAATGAATTTTTAAGTTCATTTTTAGTGTTTTTATTTTACATAATTTTTTTATTCAGTTTATGTATGCATATTGACTTTTCCACTTATTAACCGAGTTTTCCACCGAAATATTGTCGAAAAAGAGCGTAAATCCGTTATTTTAACTTCAAAACGGTGAATTTCTCGGTGGATAATGTGAAAAAAATCGAGGTTGTATTGGTTTACATAATCCTAAAAAATGCAATATTTTCCATTAAAATTGTAACCATTTTGTAACTTGATTTTTAAGCGCTAATACACTTATTACATCAATATATACAAAAGTGACAAAAAAAGCCATTTATCAGAGTGATTTTGGTGCAATATTAAAATCAAACCTATAATAAGCAAATCTTCATCTGACAACAACGCAGTAAAATTTTTAAACAAATTAGACTCGTTATTACATTTAATTTTGGGTGAAAACGATTGCTTTTTTGAGGCTTGCTTGTTCATTTTTTGAAGCTCCAATATTGCTTGATCTTTTAGTTTCGAAAACTCATGCATATCATTCAATATTTATGCACTCCCTAAAATTCAAATAAACCGCTATCCTTGAGAAGCGGCAAAAGGTCTATAAGTTTTAATAATTTTATAGCGGTGTCGACTTTTTCACGGCGTGGCTCGCTTAAGTGAGGCTTTAGCGCTAAAAGTAAATTTGAACGATTGTCTACTTGGCCCGATTTTAGTCGTGACATAACCGACATTATTTTTCCAATTTGTATAGGATCAATATCAATGTTACCAAATATTGACCCCATATCAGATTGTGGAATCGATGATTTTTCTGTTTCTTTGTTTTCTTTTCCCAAAATATTTTCTGCCATTTCTTTAACACGATTTAAACTTTCAGGGTCATTAAGCAACTCTGCTAATTTTTGGCTAATATCATCCATTTTTATTTCCGCCTAAAATTTTCATCAATTTTTGCGCAGCATCGCTGCTTAATATTTGTTTTAATTTTTCTTTATCGGCAAGTACCTCTTCGATTTTTTTGCGGTCTGCTTCATTTAAACTAGATATAACAGCCTTAGTATCACCTCTACGCGCTGCATCTATGGTATCCTTATTAATTTTATCAAAATTATTATCCATTGATTTTCCCCCCGAATTATAATATACTTTATATAAAATGTATGTTAAAGGTGGGTGTATTTATGCGAATAGTGGTTATATCTGACTCACACGGACATGGTAGCATCGTTGACAGGATTATACGGCGTGAAAAAGATGCTGGTGTTATTGTGTTTTTGGGAGATGTTACAACCGATATTGAGGATTTTACTTACGAATATACTGATAAAAAGTTTTATATAGTAAGCGGTAATTGCGACCGCTTTTCAAATTTTCCATATAGCACAACAGCCGAAATAGACGGTATTAAAATTTTTATTACCCACGGACACACTCTTGGGGTAAAAAGCGGTTTAGGCGGTCTTATTCAAGCCGCAAAACAACAAGACTGTCAAATAGCATTATTTGGCCATACTCACGCGCCTATTACAAAGTATGATGATGGTTTGTACATTGTTAATCCTGGTTCTTGCGCTCGTTCGCGCGATGGAAATAACAGTTACGCTGTGATAGATATTCGTGATAATGGAATATTACCTAATATAATTAGAATATAAAAAAACGAGCCTATGGCTCGTTTTATTTTTTTACTTTTGCAAAATTTCCAAACGTATTACCAACGTTTTCTACAAAAGAAAAAGTATTATCATATTTTTTAAGGATATCTTGAAAATCTACAATTTGATGTTTATTAACAACGCAAATTAAAACATCCTTTTCTTGATTTTTGTAAGCGCCAACAGCATTTAATTTTGTCGCGCCATGATGAAGTGTTTGTAAAACCTCAGAACTTATCTTATCTGCGTGAGTTGTTATTACCGTAAATTTATACGCTTGTTTTGAACCTTGTATAATAACGTTTCCTAAAAACGTGGACATAAAACAGTAAATAATGCAAAGGCAAACCGGCTTATAATCATAACTCATGCTACCTGCAGCATCAGGCTTTGCGTATACAAAAAACGAAACTATAGCCACAAAAGCATTAAGCGTTAACGTTATCCAAAAGAAATTAAGATATGGTTTTTTAATGCTTATGTATTTTGAAACTATATCGGTTCCACCCGTAGATGCGTTGTGACGAGCGCATATTCCGTAAACCAAACCGCCTAAAGTACCACTTATTATTACGGGATATATCGTATCGTGCCCACCGGCATCATACTGAAAATCGGTAAAATTCATTTGTTGTAAAGACAAATATACGAACGAATACACAAGACAAAACAATAACGATTTTTTAGCAAAATCGCGATTAACAAAAAAATAAGCCACTATACATAATGGTACGTTTATAATGAGCGACATGTATCCTATACTAAATCCGGTTTTGTATTGTATCATAGTGGCGATTCCGTTAATTCCAGCAGGCGCAAAATCATTTTTAACAATAAATAATTGATAAGTAAATGCGAGTAAAATAGCAGCTAATATTACAAATAAATAATCACTAACATTTTTTATTTTTTTCAAAGCTCATCACCCAAATACATTCTAACACAATAAATAATTTTTTGCAATAAAAAAGGCGAGATTTTCTCGCCTTTTTTATCTTATTAATCTTTATTTGCTTCATCTATTATTTTTTGAGCAATATTTGCAGGCACATTTTCATATCTTGCAAACTCTAATGTAAAGGTTGCGGTTCCTTGAGTGAGTGAGCGCATTGCTGTAGAAAAATCAGACATCTCAGCAGTTGGTACTTCACCAATAATTTCTTGCATCTTATTTTCAAGAGGATTCATACCAATAATTCTACCACGGCGTTTGTTGATGTCACCAATAACATCACCGAGCATATCATCTGGAACGATAACATTAAGTGTGCTTATAGGTTCAAGAAGAACAGGACTTGCATTTGAAACGCCTTCCTTGAAAGCAATAGATGCTGCCATCTTAAATGCCATTTCAGAAGAGTCAACCGGATGGTATGAGCCATCTACTAATGTAGCTTTGATACCTACCATTGGATAACCAGCAAGAACACCCTTAAGTGTAGAATCGCGTAGACCCTTTTCAACTGCTGGGAAGAAGTTCTTTGGAACAGCGCCACCGAACACCTTTTCTTCAAATACAAGTTCTAAGCTGTCGGTTGGTTCAAATTCAATCCAAACATCGCCAAATTGACCATGTCCACCCGATTGTTTTTTATGTCTACCCTGTGCTTTAACTGCTTTTTGTATTGTTTCACGATATGCAATCTTAGGTTTAGAAAGAACCACATCGCAACCGAATTTTGCTTTTAGCTTTGATACAACTATATCTGTATGCTGCTCACCAAGTGTGCTCATAACAAGTTCGCGTGTTTCGGTATCATTTACAACTTTTAGTGTTGGGTCTTCTTCCATAATTCTGTTAAGACCTGAACTAATCTTTTCTTCATCGCCCTTCTTTGCAGGGTAAATCGCAGTTTTGAGGTTTGGTAGTGGGAATTCAATCGCAGAAACAGCTACGCTACCCGTAGCAGACAATGTATCACCTGTAATGCTCTCGCCAAGTTTTGCCACAGAGCCTATGTCACCCGCTGAGATTTCGTTTGCATCTTCTTGCTTACCGCCTTTAAGCCACATAATTTTAGAAAGACGTTCTTCCTCACCGGTACGATTATTTTTGAGTTTCATATCACCGGTAATTTTACCAGAAATAACCTTAAAGTATGAAAGTTTACCAACAAATGGGTCAGCAATTGTTTTGAAAATAAAGAGTGCATTTTCTTTAGCAGCATCAAGTGTTACTTTAACACCGCTTGATAATGTGTATGTACTGTCAGCAGCAGAAGGTAAAACATCAGCAATACTATCAGCAAAAAGTGGGATAGCATCGCCAGTAAGCTGAACACCGCAATATACAGGGCAAATATCGCCGCTGGCGATACCCATCTTAAGGCCTGCGGTTATTTCATCAGCTGTAAGATCCTCACCTTCAAAATATTTTTCCATCAATGCTTCATCTGTAGATGCCACTGCCTCTATAAGCATAGAACGCATATTAGAAACCTCTGTACTATCAGGCATATCGGTTTCAGCAAGATTTATACCATCGGCTGTATACGCTTTGTTAGCAACCAAGTCAACATAACATTTTACAACATCTTCCTCAATATATGGAACTACAACCGGACAAACAACTGCGCCGTAATTTGCAACAAGAGCAGATATTACACGGTAGAAATGAGCATGTGTAGAATTAAGTTTACCAACAAAGAAACCTACTGCTTTTCCAGCAGCACGTGCCTTATCAAAAGCTTGTTTAGCACCAACAGTAAGACCTGACTTACCAGAAATTGTAACGATAACGCTGTCAGCGGCTGCCAACGCCTCGCTTACACCGCCCGCAAAGTCAAAGAGTCCAGGTGCATCAATAAGATTTAACTTAACATCACCTTTTTCAAGAGCGTAAACTGAAGTTGAAACAGAACAACCACGTTTTTTCTCTTCTGGATCAAAATCGAAAACCGAGGTACCCTCTGAAGTATTACCTATTCGCTCAACTGCCTTTGAATGGTAAAGAATCGCACTTGCAAGTGTGGATTTACCGGAATTACCGTGGCCTAAAAAGGCAATGTTTTTAATCTTGTCAGCTGAATAGTTTTTCATAAGTGTATCCTCCTTGTGAACTTTCACCAAAAAGTTCTAATTGTTGAATAAGTATACCATACTTTTTTAGCAATTACAACTAAATTTTTAAATAAATTTGATATCTTTTGTTTAAAAGTCACAAATTGTAATGTTTTGTAACAAATTCGCCTCAAATATTACAAATTTGAAAACATTTGTAACCAAATTGTTGCTTAATTTTTTGAGTATTATTATATATAATATATTACGTTCCAAATGAAATTTAGCGAAAGGAGTTGTAAGTGATGAAAAAAGTTTTAAGCTTGGTTTTAAGTCTTGTTATGCTAGTAATCTGTTCATCTCTTATCGCTCCACTTGTTACTGAAGGTCAGCAGGTCTCAGCTGCTACAACAAATGAAGTTTCAACAAATGTAAACGAAGCTCGCTTTGCTAATATGTTAAATCACAATTTTGTGTATAATGATGATTTTGACAACGCTGATACCATTGTTAACAATTCGGTTTTGGCTTTGCTAAATTTACGCGACAGCGAAAATGAGGATTTTATCGCAAACACCTACGTAAAAGGTTTTGTTAGTGATATGTATGGCATTGAAATCGCAGATATGGGCAATCTTAATGCTGAATTTCCTCAACTTGAGGGTTATGTATATATAATCCCTCGCGGTTACACAAACTACAACCACAAAATAATTTCTGTTGAGCAAAATGCTGATGGTAGTTATACTGTGGTAAGTGATGTAACGGTAGACAATCACGATTCTGCTGCTAGAACACAAAAGGCAGTTTCACTTTTTGTAGAAAATGAAGATTCTGCTTTCGGATACAATATGATATACTGTAATTTGGTAAACAATAGCTCAGATATTTAATTCATAATGTCGCAAAATACGGGCAAATTAAGTTTGTCCGTATTTTTTTGAAAAATTTTTAAAATTTTTCTTGACAAATCAACTTCTAGAATATATAATATCTTGGCACGGTAAAAAACCGATGAATACGGCTGTATAGCTCAGTTGGCTAGAGCATGCGGTTCATACCCGCAGTGTCATTGGTTCGAATCCAATTACAGCCACCATTCGGCCCGTTGGTCAAGAGGCCTAAGACACCGCCCTTTCACGGCGGTAACACGAGTTCGAATCTCGTACGGGTCACCAAAAAAACAGATGCCCTTTTGGGTATCTGTTTTTTATTTTGCATAATACGAGATTCGAAAAGAACGGTCGGCTTCAGCCGATTTTAAATGTCCTGTGGACATTTAAAAAGTTCGGGTGCGTGTCGGTGGTGTTGCCACCGAGCGAATCTCGTACGGGTCACCAAAAAAACAGATGCCCTTTTGGGTGTCTGTTTTTTATTTTATATATTAAAAAGCAAGGCGATTGCCTTGCTTTTTGGTTTTTACATTTCTTCTGTACAAAGATTTATAAGGTCTTCTAACTTAGCGGTAGCCAAGCATTCTACTGTATCAGAAGCGCCATAGTAAATTTTTACTTCTCCATCATCTTCAAGTATCATACCACCAGGGAATATAACATTTTGGCGTAGTCCCTCATCAACCTCGTAATCAGTTTCAGGTGCTATTAAAGGAAGTTTGCTCATTCCTATAACTTTTGATGGGTCATTAAGGTCAAGCAACATAATACCTGCGCAATAACGCTTTTTCCAGGTTTCTTCCCAACCATTTTTACCACGGGTTTGGTCGATATCCACACTATGGAATGTAGTAAGCCAACCCTTTTCTGTCATTATCGGTGGCGCAGCAGGACCAATTTTATCGTTAGCAAAAGGTACGTGTTCAACGCCCATAACTAATTTATTATTACCCCAGAATTTAAGGTCAGGTGACTGCGCAAACCAAATATCAAAACGGTCTTTACCTCCACGTGAATACACAGGGAATGGACGCTCAAGGCGAGTATATAGTCCGTTTATCTTTTCAGGAAAAAGCACCATATTGCGATTATCAGGTGCTGAAATACTTAAAATTTCAAGGCGCTCGAAATCGTGTATAATTCCCACACCACCATGTACGCCGTGATGTGTATCTACCGCAAAACACATATATAATACATCATCAATTACAGTAAGGCGAGGGTCATATATACGCTTGATTTCCTCAGTTTCTATGTCAGATTGATTTATAAATGGTTTGTCGGCAACTGTCCAATGAATACCATCATCACTAGTCGCCAAACCTAAATCTATTCGTGATAATGGCATTGTACCATATCCGTGAGTACGAACATCATTACGAAAAACCATAATATATTTACCACGATATTTTGTAATACCTGCATTATAAATACAAGTAGCCTCATAAGGCACATCTTTCATTGAAAGAATCGGATTACCTTCATATCTTTTGATAATCGGTGAAGATTTTAGTTCGGGAAAAACCTTTGGCATAAAAAACTCTCCTTTAAAATTTATATATCTTGCGCCAACACTTTGTGTTTGCGCCACATTCCTGATAAAAAGTATATAACACCGGGAATTGCATAACCGTAAGCAGCAAGACCGTATCCTAAAACAAAGCCATAAAAGCCCCAATTAAAGTGTATGCCAAACAGCCAACTTAGACCTATTCTTAGCACAACACCATCCAAAAGCGCCAAAACCATACTTAACTTAGCATTACCAATGCCTTGTATTAAAGCTCCTGTACCACGCATTAAACCAAGAGCCGGGAACATCCACAAAATCGCCTTTATAAATGTACCTGACAGCGCGTGTACTGCCGCATCATCCGAAAACAGCATAAACATCTGCTTGCCAAAGAATATGTAAAGCAATATAAACACAACGGTCCAAACGCCTGAAAATATCCAAGCGCTATATACCACGCGTTTTGCGCGTTCGGGTTTTCCTGCGCCTATGTTTTGGCTTACCATAGGCATTGCGGCATAATGGATGCCCTGAGATATTTTATTTATAATATCATCAATCTTTCCACCCGCATTAAATGTAGCTGAAGCAACCAATCCAACATTGTTTATCATAGAATTTACAAACAACATTGAAATGTTTATACAACCTGACTGTATCGCCATAGGTGTACCAATCAAAATCATCATCTTAGCATATTGGCGATTTAGTTTAAAACTTTGTAATTTAAAATCAAAACCAAAAGACTCTTTTCTTTTATATAGATAATAAATTGAGAATATAAACGATACTGCTTGACCTATAACCGTAGCATAAGCAGCACCAGCTACTCCCCAACCCAAAAGTCCTGTAAATAAGTAATCTAAGACCAAGTTTACAAACGAAGCAATCGCAATAAACAAAAGTGGTCTTTTAGAATCTCCCATACCTCTAAGCACTGCCGATACAATGTTGTATCCCGCAGTAAAGGCAAAACCTATCGCACATATCAGCATGTATTCCATCGCCATTTCGTACGATTCACTAGGTATATTCATAGCGTTAAGTATTTGCGACTTAAAACCTAATATAACAACAGACAGCGCCGCCGCTATGATAAATATAAGGCTAAACAGTGTGCCTATAATACTATTCATCTCTTTACGCTTACCTACGCCTAACGCCTGTGCTAAAAGCACCTGACCTGCGTTAGAAAAACCCAAACATATCATAGTAGCAAAATTTATAATGTGTCCGCTTTGACCAACAGCTGGTATACCTGCGGTACCAACGTATTTGCCCACTATTATCATATCAATCGTGTTGTAAAGAACCTGTAATGCATTAGAAAACATAAATGGCAACATAAAAAAGAACATTTGCCGCATTATTGGTCCGTTAGTAAAATCTTTGGATATTGTCCCCTTTGACACCTTTATTTCATCTCTTCTTCCGTTAATTTTCTATGTACTCTACATGGATTACCCACAGCGATTACCCCACTTGGTATATCCTTTGTTACTACGCTACCAGCACCTATTACACAATTATCGCCAATTGTAACGCCTGGCATAACCTTAACGCCTCCACCTATCCACACATTATTTCCAATGATAATAGGTTTTGCGTACTCGCGACCTGTGTTTCTTTCACTGACTTTTATTGGATGACCCGCAGTATAAAAACCACAATCAGGGCCTATAAAAACATTGTTACCAAATTTTATTTTAGCACAGTCTAGCATTACACAGTTATGATTTGAAAAGAAGTTTTCACCAATTTCTATGTTGTAACCATAATCGCACCAAAAGTATGGCATAATGTTAAAACTTTCACCAGTTGCTCCAAACAAATCTTTTATTATTAAATTTCGTTTTTCAAATTCAAGTGGTGATAAAGCATTGTATTTAAAACACAAATCTTTTGCCCTTATAAGCTCTTTAATAAGTTGTTCATCTAGTGCAGGATCATAAGGTTCTCCCTTGTCGCGCTTTTGCTTTTCGGACATATTATCACCACCAAAATCAAATTAAGTTTATTTTAACACATTAAAATAATATTTCAAGTAAATAAAAGAAAAACCATCGTAAATTTACGATGGTTTTTCTTTTATTATTCTTCACTAAAATCGTCTTTGCCTACGCCACAAAGCGGACACGCAAAATCATCGGGCAAATCTTCAAATTTTGTGCCTGGCGCAATACCGTTATCAGCATCACCCATAGCCTCATCATAAACCCAGCCACAAATATTGCATACATACTTTTTCATAAAATTTTCCTCCAAATTAGTTTTTAATTTCCTCAAAATCGGCGGCGCCGTGTTTGCAAAGCGGACACACAATATCATCAGGTAGTGTGTCACCCTCATAAATATATCCGCAAATTTTACAAACAAAGCCTTTTTTACCATCGACTTGTGGTTTCGGTTTTACATTATCATAATAATAGCTATATGTCATAGTTTCCTTATCAGAAAGCACTCTTGCCTCGGTCACTTCACAAATAAACATACCATGTGTATCAAGATCAACATATTGCTCAACTTTTAAAGAAATAAATGAATTTATATATCGCGGTAAAAATACAAGTCCATTATCTGAACGGAGAGGTTCACAATTTTCAAACTTGTCAACATTTCTGCCACTTAAAAAACCAAATTTTTCAAAAACAGCAAATGGCGCATCTGTGCTTAGACAGTTAATATTCATTTTACCTGTTTGCTTAATAATATGATGAGAATAATTTTCCTTATTTATTGTTACAGCGATTTTATTCGGAGTATTTGTAACCTGAGTTACAGCATTTACAATAAGACCATTATCCTTTTTACCATCGTTACAAGTAACAACATAAAGTCCATAACCTATATTAAAAAGCGCTGATAGGTCGTTTTTGTTGGCGGTTGAGTCTTGCTGTGCTAAATAATCCATACAAAGCTCATCAGCTAAAGCATTTAATTGTTCAGCGCTTGAAGAATCCAAAGCCGACATAATTTTGACAGTGTTTTCAGCAAAGGTTATATTTTTACTTTTTTCAAATAATTCTTTCATAACTTTTGCCGCTGTTGGTGCCCAACTACCATTTTCAATAAATGCTACTGTGCGATTTTGGAAATTGCGCTCGGTAAGATGATTTATGAACTCACGCATAAATGGAAAAATTTCAGCATTGTAGGTTGTGGTCGCAAGTACTAACTTGCTATATCGAAAAGCATCTTCAACCGCCTCTGACATATCGCAACGAGCGAGGTCGTTTATGACAACTTTTGGACAACCATTTGCACGTAATTTGTCAGCAAGTTGATATACAGCCTTTTTGGTATTGCCATAAACCGAAGTAAAGGCTATAACAATTCCCTCTTCTTCAACTTGATAACTCGACCAAATATTATAAAGGTTTATATAATAACCTAAATTTTCGCTCAATACAGGTCCGTGAAGCGGACAAATTTTTTCTATTTCAAGCGTTGCTGCTTTTTTTAATAGATTTTGTACTTGAGCACCATACTTTCCAACTATACCTATATAATAACGTCTTGCTTCACACGCCCAATCCTCATCAGTATCGGGTGTGCCGAATTTGCCAAAACCATCTGCCGAAAATAAAACCTTGTCAGTAGAATCGTAAGTAACGATTACTTCAGGCCAATGCACCATTGGAGCTGTAACAAAATTAAGTTTGTGTTTGCCTAAGTCTAAAGCATCTCCCTCACCTACAATTATACGATTGTCGGCAAAGTCTGTACCAAAAAACTGTTTCATCATAACAAACGCCTTTTGAGATGATACAATTTTTGCGCTTGGATAACGTTTTATAAAGCTGACAATATTCGCTGAATGGTCGGGTTCCATGTGTTGAATTATAAGATAGTCAGGACTATTATCCCCCAAAACTGACTGAATATTATCAAGCCACTCGTGAGTAAATGCAGCATCAACGGTATCCATAACAGCGATTTTTTGATCAAGTATAATGTAAGAATTATAAGATATACCATTTGGCACTAAATACTGGCCTTCAAACAAATCTATCTTTTTATCATTTACACCTACATATTTAATATCGTTTGTAATAATCAATGATTTTTCCTCCCGATTACTAATTTTATTATATGTCAATTTTTAACTTTTATTATTTTGTTGCTATGGTAATAGATTTTATTACTGGCTGTTTTGATGAAGGAATTGTTCCGTTATTATCGGTAGGTTCTGCATCTTCACAAATCTTATCTACAATTTCGATTCCTTCAGTAACATAACCAAACACAGCATAATTACCATCAAGATAGGTACTATCTTGATGCACAATAAAAAATTGTGAACTTGCGCTGTTTGGATCACTTGAGCGTGCCATAGAAATCGCACCACGTGTATGAGAAAGTTCGTTATTATAACCATTTGAAGCGAATTCGCCTACGATTGTTTTGTCTGAACCACCAGTTCCATTTCCAAGCGGATCGCCACCTTGCATCATAAAACCTTCTATAATGCGATGAAATGTCAATCCATCATAAAACTTTTCGTTTGCGAGGTTTACAAAGTTAGCACAACTAATTGGCGCACTGTTTTGATCAAGTTTCACAGTGATTGTGCCATAATTTTTAATTTCAATATCTGCATAATATGTTAACGAATTGTCAAGTAATTCTGTTTCATTTTCACTATTGTCATATGATGAAATCGTAGAGCCTTGACTATTGCTATTTGATGTAGTAGTTGTATTCTTTTTAGCTTTTCCTGATATAAAAAATACACCTACGCACAAGCATAGTACGAGCGCAACAACAATTGCTACTACTAAATTATTTGTTTCGTTTTGTTGTGTATTGTTTGCCATTTTAAAAACCTTTCTTTTCCTTTACTTATTTACCGTTTCATCGGTTATTGTAGCCATAGCCTGTTCAAGAGTCATACCATTTGCTATCGCATCTTTACGGGCAGCATTTACAGCTTGTATGGTTTTTACTCGCTTACCATCAAGCTCATAACCCTTCATTGCCCAAAGCGTTAACGCCCAGGCTACCATAGGCACCAAGCAAAATAGCGCTATTACCACCCAATTCATACCATCAACATAAGGTGTAGTTTTGGTTGGTAAATCATGAACATTTATAAATACAAGAGCAACACTAACCACGGTTGCAGAAAGAGAAGATACTAATTTGTCAACTAAACTAAATAGAGTTCCCATTATACCTGGTATAAACTTACCTGAACGATAGGTCTCATAGTCGGCACAGTCAGCAACCATAGGGATAGGCATATCGGCAGTCGAATAATATGCTCCGTAGCCAACGCCAAAGAATAGGATAAACAATATAGTATAAATATTTATAGTGAATTTAAAATCTGACTTAAATAAAGTTCCCTCATAAACAGCTAAATTAAATATCGGATTTCCTTGTTTCCACAAAAGCAAAAGTGCCAACACACCAATATAACAGCAAAGCGCTACCGCAACATAAGTCATAAGCGAACGTTTTTGACCATGTTTTTGTGAGGTTCTAACGGTAAGTAGGAAAAACGGTGCTGAGAACACATAACCTAAAACCATCATAGGCAAATACAATCCATCGTAGTTACCCATCATACAACCATAAATCATGCAAAGCACAGTAACGTTAGTCGCAATTGCCAATGCTAATTTACAACCGCCACCCGCTATCATAAGGCGTTGTAATGGTTTATTTGACCTTATTATAGAAATATATTCCGAAATCTTAACGTTTTCTTGTTTTCCACCTATACCAAAGTATTTTTCGTTATCTTTTTCCCAAATACCTATAATAGCAAGTATTGTAAGGATAATTGAAACAACTACGCCGATAGGTGTCATTATGCGGAACCAACTCGCATTGTAATCACCCGCAAATCCATCCCCTGCAAGAATTGGCCCTACAAATTGCATAACGCCCATACCCACAAGTGAGCCAACCGTGTTAAAAACGGTAAAAAGTGGACGTTGGTTAGGGTCGTTGGTAAGCACTGGCTGTGCTGAGCGAGTTACCGATGTTTGGAATGTATAACCTAAAACCCACACCGCATAAAGCAGTACAAACACAGTATATCTTAACCACATTAAATCTTTAGAAATTATCGGGGTTAACATATAAAGCAATATCACTGATATCGCCATAACCACATTGCCGATTACCATAAAAGGTCTAAACTTACCAAATTTACCATTTGTCTTGTCCATTAATGCACCGATTATTGGATCAGTAACAGCGTCAAACACACGCATACCAGTAACCATAACAGAAGCAAAAACCATAGCAAGACCTAAAACCTTATTACCAAAGGTTGCTATATAACTTAAAATAAGCACAAAATAAACATTTGTAGCGCCATTGTTCATAGGAAACAACGCTAATTGATAAAATTTTGCGCGATTGGTACTTTTTTCACTCATTTTCATTTACCTCTCATTATGTCCAGTTGCCGCCATTGCCGCCGTCTTTTTTAAGTTTGTATTCCTTGTTTTTCTTTTTAACTTGACGAAGTGTTATTTCATCGATACAATCATCTGCTACTACTTTTATTCTAGTTTCGGGTAAAAGTTTTACTTTAAAGTTAAACACCTTGTTTCCTTTTTGAGTAGCAATTTTTTCATCATTTACATAAAGTGTTACTTGGTCACAATTTGAATAAACTTTAACTTTTGTAATCTTTTCAGCACGATCAACATATCGTCTACCACAAATATGCGCAAACTTTTCTTTTGCCCAATAAGCCTTATATAGATAAAAACTATCTTTTTTAATCTCACGGTCAAAGGTCACAAGTCCCTTATGATTCATTCCCGGTTCTCCGCCTTGATTTCGTGCATCAGCGGCAAAATCAAACATATTCCATAAATGTGTAGCCCACATAAACGGACGCTTTTCGAAAAATTTAAGTAAATATTCGTGGTATACACACTGATATTCCTCGGTTTGATCGCCTCTACGAGGATGTGATGAATGCAAGTTTGTCATAGCTTCACAACCATATTCCGAATAACCTAACGCTCTTTTTGGGTATACAAGATGAAAAAAGTCAACCCACACATCATTAAGCCACAAAAACGGTGTGTACCAACCAAGATACAAGTTCCAGCTAACTACATCCGAGATATGCGCCACAGGATTAAACGGACCACATACCGCATAACACGCAAGTGTTGTAGGGCGGCTTGGATCCATCTCGTGAACTAAATCGTTAAGCACTCTATGATTATCAAGCATATCCTTTTTGCGCTTTGTGGATATAGTAATCTCATTACTAAGTCCCCAAAAACAAATTGAAGCATGATTATAGTTTTGAACAATCAATTCCTTCATTTGAGAAATTGTGTTATCACGACCGTTTGGCATATGTTCTGAAATATAAGGAATTTCTGCCCATACCACAAAACCATATTTATCACATAAATCATAAAAATATTGATCGTGTTGATAATGAGCGAGTCGAATAGTGTTTGCGCCCACCTCACGAATCATATCAATATCTTGTTTATGGTGTTCCGGACTTAACGCATTGCCAAGACCTTTGCGATCTTGATGACGACATACCCCTCGAAGCGCATAAGGTTTTCCGTTTAGGAAAAAACCTTTTTGCGGATCAACATAAAAACTTCTTACGCCAAAGTTGGTTGATACCTTATCAAGCACATTTCCATCAACGACTAACTCTGCTTCGCAAGTGTAAAGATACGGATCCTCTATACCGTGCCACAAATGAGCATCATATACTTTTATATGTGTATCAGTGCCATTTCCAGAAGCTACCTCTACACCTAAGTCATCAAAAATTTTTATATTCACATCAGCATTTTCAACATTATGCCACGTGCGTACCCAGACATCAGCATCCGCACCTTCTACTTTAGCATTTACAGAAAGGCCACTACCGCTAAAATAATCCATCTCAAAATGCTGCTTATTAAGGACAATAAGTTTTACATCGCGATAAATCCCACCATAGAATGTAAAGTCCGCTTTTTGTGGATATACGCGATCATTTACAGAATTATCAACATGAACAACAAGATGATTTTGTTCTTTTAAAAATTCAGTTATATCACATCTAAAGGTTGAGTACCCACCATCGTGAGTCATAATTTCTTGATCATTTAATATAACCTTTGCCGATGCATTTACACCTGCAAACTCCAAATACACACACTCATTTTGTGTAAACTGGGGTGCGGCAAAATCTTTTTCGTAAACACAGGTGCCTCGGCAATAATCATCTCCGCCATCAGCGCCATCAATATTATTCCAAGTGTGTGGTATATTTATATTTTGTTTACTTGCATCAAAATATGTAAATACCCAATCTTCGTTTAACAGGTATGTTTTTCTCATGAAATCTTTCCTTTTTAAAATTGTTTACAGGAAGCACCCAAAAGGATGCTTCCCAAACATTTTTTAAATATTATACTTTAGCTTTTTTCTCTTTTTTTATAGTCTTAAATGCATTGTATTCTTCTGTTTTGCGGAATTTTTTTGCTGCCATAACCCAAAGAACAATAAATGCTACCATAAGTATAGCAACTACAACAGTTACTAATTTAACAGTTTTTATAATCTGTGGTTCTACCACTTTAATAACAGTATCTTTACCAATGCCATTCATACCCGATGAATTAACAAGTGCATAAAGATTGTGATGACAAGCATTACGCATTGCAGTAACTATAACAGCATCATCTTCATAATTTGGCAACTGATTAGTGATGTATGGAAGCATCGCATCAAATGTAGTAACGCCACCAGCCATCAATGCATCAACGCCATTACAGTAGTTAACGAGTACGTTATCAGTAATTGACATACCCATATTGCCCCATTCACCACGCATAATATTAGTCATAAGGTTTTTGTTGCTACCTGACCATCTTGTACCCCAACGAGTA
>JAZRKK010000009.1:0-27246 GCA_045646305.1 Acutalibacteraceae bacterium | reverse complement strand
GAACGCAGAAATGCAAGTTTCCTTAACTATGGTGTAGTTGTAACCAAATACACAGGCGGTGGCGGTAAGGGCGGCACATCAGATGCTTCTGCTGAATATGTTGCAGAGGTTCGTGCAATGCTTGATAATGCTGGTATTATTTGGCAAACTGGTGAACTTGGTAAAATTGATGCAGGCGGCGGCGGTACAGTAGCTATGTATGTCGCAAACCTAGGCGTTGACGTAATTGACCTTGGTGTACCTGTGCTTTCAATGCACGCGCCTTATGAAACAACTTCTAAACTTGATGTATACATGTGCTACCGCGCTATGTATGAATTTATGAAATAAGCTTTATGGAAGAAATAAAATTAGGAAAATATCGTCATTTTAAAGGCAACGAGTACGAGGTTGTCGGCGTTGCAAAGCATTCTGAAACATTAGAAAACATGGTAATATATCGTGCGCTTTATGGTGAAAAGGAACTTTGGGTACGCGATGCTAAAATGTTTTTTGAAAACGTTACGCGTGAAGGTAAAACTTTTCCAAGATTTTCGTATATAGATGATTAAAATAAAATTACCTGCTATTTATTTAGCAGGTAATTTTTGTCTATATATTATTTACATTATGTATGTGAACGCCAAAAGGTATATTGGTTTTGCCCTTTAGTTTAAATAATTCATTGGGTGTCACAAGTTGAAAACCACGTTTTTTAAGTTCTGGTAAAATAGTTTTAAGGGCTATATATGTTTGCTCTCTTACGTGCATGCAAGCAAACGCTCCGTCACAGGCGGTCGATAATGTTTCGTTAGATATATTTTCTGCGGTAGCATTAACAAGCCAGTCTGAACCACACTTCATAGTATTATATCCTATTAATATAAGTTTTAAATCTTTGCAAATTTGCAAAACCCTTTCGTCAGGGCAGTGGCATGGCAAACGGGCAATGTTTTTCATATCGTAGCCTATACGCTTTTTTACATCTGATACCGGCTCGGTCATTTCCTTTATTACTTGTTCACTTGTGATTGTTTCAAGTTTTGGGTGAGAGTACGAGTGCCCTATAAGTTGAAATCCGTTATCAACAGCATATTTTAGCATGTACTCGGTATCATCATTTATTCTAGCACCCATTACAGCAAAACCGGCTTTAAATTCATATTTATTAAAAAGGTCTACCATTTCACACATAAAGGGAAGAGGACCATCATCAAAAACTATGCTTAAATATTTCTTTTCCATAAAATCATTCCTTAATTTATAGATCTGATTAATTATAACAATATATTTTTATCATTTCAATATTAAAAAATGAAACAAAACACATTGGCGTCAATGCTTTAAAGTGTTAAAATATCGGGTGTTATTAATAAAGGGGCGTTATTATGTTTTTTGATGATATAAAACTTGGTATGGCAGTAGATACTGAACCTACTGTCATAAAAAAAGAAAAAATGATAGCTTTTGCACAAGCCATATATTAATATATGTAAAATACTAACATCATACAAATCTATTACTCCAGAAAAAATAAAAACTTCATGGAATGATATTGAAAAATTAAATGAACCACTTACTCAGATAGGTTTTTTTGATTTTGAGGAATTGCATTTCGAAGTTTATGAAGGTAAAGGCGGACATTTACCAGGCGAGGTAGTGCTTATAGATTATACAAATCATATTGCAATTACAGGCGATGTTTACATCAACACACATGGGCTTACACCTCAACAAGCAGAATATAATCAATATGTTCCAATACATATGACATCTGTTGATACCGATCCACAATTATGTGCAGAAGAACGAAAGGCTATTATAAGTAGATTAGGAGTTGGCGATTGGCAAATCTTTGGAGCACACGGATTTAAGAAAGATTATTCGGTTAAATAGTAAAAGAAAAAGCAAGTTGTAACTTCAAGTTACAACTTGCTTTTTGGCACGCTGAAAGGGATTCGAACCCCCGACCCTCTGCTTAGAAGGCAGATGCTCTATCCAACTGAGCTATCAGCGCATATGTTGCCATTGATGGCAACGCAAGGTATTATATCACAATAAAATGAAATAATCAAGTAAAAAATTAAAGTTTAATATTAATTTCTTTATTTGTTGGTGTATATTGGCGGTAGATGATACCAGCGCTATCAAACATACGCTTTGAAGCCTTAACACCTTCAGTATCTGCATACTTGTCACTCATATATATAATTTCTTTTATTCCTGATTGAATTATTGCTTTTGCACATTCATTACAAGGGAAAAGTGTTACATATACTGAACAACCTTTAACAGAGCTGTTGCAGTTAAGTATTGCGTTAAGTTCGGCATGGCATACATAAAGATATTTAGAGTCTAAACCTTCGCCGCGTTCCCAAGGAAATTCATCATCGTGACAGCAATGTGGCATGCCGTTGTATCCCATAGAAAGTATTCGTTTTTCTTCGTTAACTATACAAGCGCCTACTTGAGTAGAAGGGTCTTTGCTACGTAGCGCCGAAAGGGCAGCAATGCCCATAAAATATTCATCCCAGCTTAAATAATCAGCTCTTTTCATAATCACACCTCAAGGAAAATTTTGTCTATTTATATTTTAATTGATAATGTTATTTTTTTCAAGCATCTTTTTTCCTGCGGAGTAAAGGCGCTGTAACAACCATAATTGCAGGGAATATTGCAGATACTAAAAATCCAGTTTGTAAATTGGTTTTATTAGCTACAATTCCCATAATCCAAGGTCCCATCGAGCAACCAAGGTCACCGCTTAGAGCCAATACGCTAAACATAAGCGTACCACCTGTTGGGAAATGACGTGCTGCCATAGAATATGTTCCTGGCCACGAAAGACTTACAGTAAAACCACATAGTGCGCAAACAATAAGTGAAAGCCATTCGATATTGCATACAGCAACACCTATATAACAAATAACACAAAAAATGTTATTGATAATAAGTGCTTTTTTAGGGTTGAATTTACCATCTAATATTCCAAATAAAACCCTTCCACTACCCATACAAACCGCAAAAGCGCATGGGCCTAAGAGGTCACCGACTGTTTTGCTTACACCTAGAGCTTGTTGTGTAAATATAGATGCCCATTCTGCCATTGTGATTTCACTAGCGCCTGCGCAAATCATTATAATTACGAAAATCCAAAAATCTCGGTTTTTAAATAAGGTTTTAGCTGTTTTTGAAGTGCTTTCTTCGGGTTGTTCAACAATTGGCACACGCATAAAATTGAACATATTCGCAAGTGGAATAATTGCCCAGATAATAGGTATAATGTGCCAGTTTTTTTGACCAATAACAGCTATAAGCAAGGTGGAAACAAGCACGGTGAACATCTGTCCCCAACAGTAAAATGAATGTGAAAAGGCCATGTCCGCACCCTTTTTATCGCCGGGTAGCATTTCGACAATAGGACTAATACAAACCTCTATAATACCGCTGCCGGAAGCATAAACTATAATTGATGTTACTAAACAAGAGTAGATATGTTTAGGAAAAGCTAAAGGTAGAATGCCCAACATACAAAGTCCACAGGCGGCAAAAGCGTGACACGCAACCGAAGCTCCACGATAGCCAATCTTTTTTACAATTACAGGTGTAAAAGCATCGACAACAAGTTGTACAAAAAAGTTAATAAACAAAAGTCTACCTAATTGCTCGTAATTAAGATTATATGGTTTGCTGTAAAAGATTATAAAAAGAACGGGCAAAAAATTATTTATAATTGCTTGTACTACAAAACCGATAAAACATGCTATTTTTGTGCTTTTATAGGATGGACTCATTTGTTAAGTTCCTTTATTATATCTAAAAGTTCTGTTGGTTTATTTATTATGTATTTTGCACCGTTAGCAAGAAGTTCATCTTCTTTTCTAAAGCCCCAAAGTTCTCCTACCGGAACAGCACCACTATTTACAGCTGTGGCAACATCCATACCAGAGTCCCCGATAAATACACATTCCTCAGGTTTAACGCCTAGTTCTTCCATAGCCATAAGTGCTGCTGTTGGATCAGGTTTGGCAGGAATGCCATCGCGCTTACCGAAAATGAGGTCAAAAACATCACCATAAAGTGAAGTTACCACTTCGTTTGCCATATTTTGCTCTTTGTTTGTAACAACCGCTACGATAAAACCTTGACTTTTGAGTGTGTTTACAAGTTCTGGCATACCTTCGTAAGCGTAAGTGTTGTCGGCGTAGTGAACAGCGTAATATGGTAGGAAAATGTTTTTTATTTCATTTATCATATCAGCGTTGCGATGTTCTTCAGGTAGTGCTCTTTCAATCATTTTTGGTATTCCATCACCAACAAAGTATTTAAATGCTTCGACTGGATGGGTAGGGAATCCCTTTTGCGCAATCGCACGATTAACACCATCAGCCAAATCTATAAGCGAATCGGCTAGAGTTCCATCAAGGTCAAATAAAACAGCTTTTATCATGATAATACTCCTTTTGTTTATGTGTTTAAGTTTGAATTATATTTTAAAACAAGTCTTATATACTAAGGTAATAGTCAATCAATATAGAAAAAATCCCGTGTAATAATTTTACACGGGATTTTAGTTCAAAGATTGATTAGATAGCTCTGGTAACCTTGCCTGAACGCAAGCAACGGGTGCAGACATTAATGCGACGGGGTGAACCATCAACGATAGCCTTTACCTTTTTAACATTTGGTTTCCAAGTTCTGTTAGAACGTCTGTGTGAGTGAGAAACCTTAATACCAAAAGCAATTTCTTTGCTGCAAACTTCACATTTTGCCATTGGTTGCACCTCCTTTTCGAATCGACCAAATCATATTCGGTCACATAGCAAACACTATACTAACACAAAACTTTTAAGATTGCAAGTATTTTTTTAAAAAAATATAAAATTTCTTCTTATTATGGTGAATTGGTTTCTGGAACTTCAGTTTGTTCGGGTGGATTTGGGTTAGTAGGTTCCGATTGTTCTGGATTATCTGGTAAAATAGGTTCTTCTGGTGTGTCGGAAATTTCAGGAACATCCGGTATGGATTGATCCGGATGTTCGGGCTGAGTTATAAGAGAAAGTAATTCATCACATTTTGATTTTAAAATTAATAGCGTGTCATGTTGAGCATAAGTTAAATTTTCGGTTGAAATAAGTGTATCAATATTAACAACGAGATTATTTATAATTTCGACATCTTCTTCGGTCGGTGTTTCAAAATTATAATCATTTACAGCCGTTACGATACGATTATACTCATTTGTAGTTGATTCTATTTTATCTAGTAGCGTATCACATTTTAAAACAATACTATTAATATCATCTATTTCTTTTTGGGTAGCGTACTGGGTATTTATAGTAAGTAACAAATTTCTTATTTCATTTATACTTTCCTTATGATCGCTGTTTACATTTAATGAGCTAGTATTGTCAATCGGTTGTGATAGGCTTGAAATCTTTTGCATCTTAATGGTTACTTTTGTTTTGTTTCCAGATGTA
Organism: Acutalibacteraceae bacterium; assembly: GCA_045646305.1. GTDB lineage: Bacteria > Bacillota > Clostridia > Oscillospirales > Acutalibacteraceae > UBA737. The sequence continues at coordinate 21,787 of JAZRKK010000009.1, read as the reverse complement.
TCAGTTGCGATGATTTTGTATTTTTTGTTTATATTGCCGTTTATGAAAAATTTACTTTTGGCTTCTTCACCATTTATTGTGACTGATTTTAAATTTTTATCGTTTACAGTAATGTACTGTGTTGTGTAATAAATTTCACCATCTGTAACGCCTTCTATAACAGGGGGATTGTCAACCTCTTGTAATATTACACATTGTGATTGCATTGCTATATAACGAGATTTAACAGTTTCAAGATTGTATTCTACAATACCTCGTTGAGGATCAGACATTATAGCAATATTACGGTCTATGTCGTATCCTATAAGAACCATACAGTGCTCAGGTGCTATCCATTGAATTGTTTTTCCATCTATTTCCCATTTATATGTAGTGTATGGCTCTCTAAGGTCGTTTTCTTTTTCACCGTACATAGTACTCCATATAATTACAGGGTTTCCATTTTCAACTTCTTTTAAAAGTTTTTCAAATTTAATTCCACTTAAATTGACAGCTTTATGATTGTTATCTTGTTCTTGAAGATATTTATTTGCTGCGTTTACAATAGGCTCCGCATAACAACCAAATCCGTTTGAACGAGGATTACCTAAAAAGACTTTCCAAAAATCTGCAACCTGATCAATGGATTTTTCTAAATAATCATCACTCATAGTTGTTTTTGAAACATCATATCCGTAATAGTTTAAAACAGTGGTAAGTGAGGTAATTTCACAACCGGTTGGAAGTTCTGGATATTGAGATATATAATCTACACCGAGTTTAACTTGGTGTTTTGAAAGACCGCTAGTATCAATTACAGAAGGTTTTACAACAATGGTATTTTCTTTTGTCTGCTCGACTTCTTCTACCATTTCTATTACTTCGGTAACAGTAATGGTGATAGTGTCATCATCGATTTGAATAGGAAGCATTTGAGCTTCAGGTTCTATAATATCAACTATGTCATAGTCCTTAAGCAAAGTAGATAATGTTTGGGATGATAAATAGCTAGAATTGTTATGTAATTCTTTGGCTGTTAAACGTAACACAACATATACGCATGCCAAAGCTAACAATATAGAAAGCAATATAATTGATATACATATTATAACTTTCTTTTTAGTTGTCAAATTTTTAAGATGCTGTGCCAAGATAGTACTTCCTAACATAAAGTTTTTAATAAAGTATAACATAATGCGTTTTATTTTACAACAGTAAGCAAATTTTTGCATATTTGACTTGACATTAGTAGAAAGAAGTAGTATAATTCACCACATCAACGCATTAGTATACTAAAGTGGTTTTAAAAGGAGATAAATATGAGTAGTTGGCATAATAAAAGCACCGACCAACTTTGCGAGGCATTGTTGTCATTACAAACAAAGGAAGAGTGTTATGCTTTTTTAGATGATATATGTACTATAAAAGAAGCGCTTGATATATCCCAAAGATTATCCGTGGCGAAAATGCTTAAAAAGGGTATAAGTTATACAAAAATCACCAAAGAAACAGGCGCTAGTGCTGCCACAATAAGTCGAGTAAGTAAATGCTGTGAATATGGTATGGGTGGTTATGATATAGTTATTAGTAGATGTGGGGTTGGAGAAGATGATTGATAATAACATTTTAAGAAATGAAGAAAAAGCAATATTTGCTTTGCGTGAGCTTTATGGAAAATATGGTTATAAGCCATTTAAAATGAGCAAATTTGAGGAATATGAATTTTATATTCAAAACAAGGATTTTTTGGTAAGTGATCGAATTATTGCCTTTAACGATACCAGCGGAAAACTTTTGGCTTTGAAACCTGATGTTACATTATCTATTATAAAAAACGGTGAAGATATAGAAGGTTTTAAACAAAAAGTTTGTTATAACGAAAATGTTTATCGCGTATCTGAAAATACACATCAATTTAAAGAAATTATGCAAACAGGTGTTGAGTGTATAGGCGATATCAAACTTTACGATATATATGAAATGATTGTTATGGCAGCTGAAAGTTTGTCGCTTATTTCAGATGATTTTGTGTTAGAAGTGTCACACCTTGGTTTGCTTTCCTCATTGCTTGACAGCATTTGTAAAAATTCTAACTTTAAAAACCAAGCAATAAAATTCATTTCAGATAAAAATAGCCATGATTTAGCTCGTGTTTGTGATGAAAATAATGTATCTGAAATTGACAAAAAAACTCTAGAATTTTTCGTTTCAATATATGGTGATAGAAAGAATGTTTTGCAAAAACTTGATAGCATAAACGGTTATGTTGACAATGATAGTATAAATACTTTAAAAACATTATCTGATATGCTTGACAATCTATCTTTCGGTGGTAAAATAAAATTTGATTTTTCTGCTGTAAGTGATATGAATTATTATAACGGAATAGTATTCAAAGGATATATTTCAGGCATTTCACAAAGTGTGCTTTCGGGTGGTCAGTATGACAACCTACTCAAAAAGATGGGCAGAAAAGCAGGAGCGATTGGTTTTGCTATTTATTTGGATTTGTTAGAAGATTTACCAAACACAAAACAAGCCTTTGATATTGATGTTTTATTGCTTTGCGATGAATGTACTGACAATAAAATTTTGGCTGATGCAGTGAGCAAGGTTATAGCTGACGGCAAAACTATATCGGTTCAAAATTCTGATATGGGAAAAATCAGATATAAAGAATTAAAGGATATAAGAGGAGGGGTATAAATGCTTAATGTTGCGTTGCCTAAAGGCAGACTTGGTGAAAAGGTTTACGCTATGTTTGAAGCGGCAGGTTTTGAATGCCCCTCGATTAAAGAAAACAATCGTAAACTTATTTTTGAAAACGAGGAAAAACAAGTTCGTTACTTTTGGGTAAAACCCTCAGATGTTGCAATTTATGTTGAACGTGGCGCTGCGGATATTGGTGTTGCAGGTAAGGATATTTTGCTTGAGTATGATCCAGATGTTTATGAACTTTTAGATTTGAATTTGGGAAAATGTCGTATGGCTGTTGCAGCGCCTAATGATTTCCACGATGATGGACAAAAAACTTTAAAGGTCGCAACAAAGTTTACAAACATAGCGGCAGATTATTATGCTTCTCTTGGTAGAGAGATTGATATTATAAAACTTAACGGTTCAATAGAAATAGCGCCCATACTAAAACTCTCGGATGTTATTGTTGATATTGTAGAAACAGGAACTACCTTGAAAGAAAATAACCTCGAAGTTAAATCAACAATAGTTCCAATAAGCGCACGACTTATTGCCAATAAGTCAAGCTTTAAATTTAAGGGCTCAGATATAGAAAAAATAGTAAAGTCCATAAAAAATCAGGTGAAAGAAAATGATTAAAATTTATAATTACGGCGAGGTTTCAAATGCGGAAATTTTTGCTCGTGACAATATAGCTACAAATGTTGAAGGTATTGTAAGCGATATTATTGCAAATGTAATAAATCGTGGTGATGAAGCGATTTTTGAATATGCATTAAAATTTGATAAGGCAGATTTGACAAGCCTTGAAGTAACTGCTGAAGAAATAGATGAAGCTTTTTCTTTAGTTGATGAAAAATTTGTAAAAATTATTGAAGAAGCAGCAATAAATATTCGCACATTCCACTCTAAACAGGTTAAAAATAGCTTTATTATAAATGAACAAGATGGTGTTGTTACAGGGCAAAAGGTAACACCTATTGAAAAGGTAGGTCTTTATGTACCTGGTGGCACTGCGGCGTACCCCTCTACTGTGCTAATGGATAGCATTCCTGCAAAAATTGCTGGTTGTAGTGAAATTGTTATGGTAACACCACCAACGGCTGAAGGAAAGGTAAACCCTGTAATATTGGCAGCTGCTAAAATTGCGGGCGTTGATCGTATATTTAAAGTGGGTGGGGCACAAGCTGTAGCAGCACTTGCGTACGGTACCGAAAGTATTCCTAAGGTTGATAAAATTGTAGGACCTGGTAATGCATTTGTTGCAGAAGCTAAAAAACAGGTGTTTGGTAAGGTATCTATTGATATGATAGCTGGTCCTAGCGAAATTTTGGTTGTGGCTGATTCCACAGCAAACCCACGCTATGTAGCGGCGGATTTATTAAGCCAAGCCGAGCATGACAAAATGGCAAGTGCTGTGCTTGTATGCGATAGTCAAGAATTCGCTAAAAAAGTAAGCGAACAGCTTGAAATACAAATACCTGAACTTCCACGCGCCGAGATTGCACGAGCTTCGATTGATAATAATGGCAAAATTATTGTGGCTGAAAACAATTTGATGTTGGCTATCGATATTGCCAATGAAATTGCCCCAGAACATTTAGAACTTTGTGTTGAAAATCCTTTTGATTATCTTGATAAGGTTAAACACGCCGGTTCTATCTTTATGGGTAAATATTGCCCTGAGGCATTGGGTGATTATTTTGCAGGTCCTAATCATACATTACCTACAAGTGGTACTGCGAGATTTTCATCTCCATTATCTGTAGATGATTTTGTTAAAAAATCTCAGTTTACATACTTTACTGCTAATGCTTTAGAAAAAGTAGCAGATAAGGTTGCGTATTTTGCTGAAAAAGAAGGCCTTTCGGCTCACGCTAGAAGCGCAACTATTAGATTTGAGGACAAATAATGAGTAAATATTTTACAAACAGATTAAGTAGCCTTACTCCATATACTCCTGGTGAACAGCCAAAGGATATGCAGTATATAAAACTTAATACAAATGAGTCGCCATTTGCTCCATCAAAGGCTGTTAGTGAAGCAGTACATTACGAAAGTCAAAAATTACAGCTTTACTCTGATCCTGAGTGTGTGAATGTGCGCCGTGAACTTGCACGTGTTTATGATGTTGGATTTGACCAAGTGATTGTGACAAACGGCTCTGATGAAGTGCTTAATTTTGCATTTATGGCATTTTCTGATGAAAACAGTCCACTTATATTTCCAAATATTACATACGGATTTTATCCTGTTTTTGCCGAACTTAATCGAATTCCATATACGGAAATGCCATTAAACAATGATTTTACGATAAATGTAAATGACTATATTGGTGTGAATAAAACAGTTGTTATAGCAAACCCAAATGCGCCTACTGGTATAGCACTATCACTTGATGAAATAGAAAGAATAGTTTCTTCTAACCCTGATAATATCGTTATTATTGATGAGGCTTATGTGGATTTTGGCGCACAAAGCGCAGTTTCACTTGTGGACAAGTATGACAATTTGCTTGTGGTACAAACTTTTTCAAAATCACGTTCAATGGCGGGTGCAAGACTAGGTTTTGCAATAGGTAATAAGTCGCTTATTGCTGATCTTAATACAATTAGATATTCTACCAACCCATACAACGTTAATCGTATGACCGATGCGGCAGGCACCGCAGCGCTTGTTGACAACGATTATTATATGGATAATTGTAAAAAGATTATTCAAAATCGCGAATGGACAGTGCGCGAACTTGAAAAATTAGGTTTTGAGGTGCTCGAATCAAAGACTAATTTTGTATTTGCAAAGTGTGATAAGATAGATGGTGAAAAATTGTATTTACAACTAAAACAACGAGGTATTTTAGTTAGACATTTTTCAAAGGATATTATTTGTCAATATAACCGTATAACCATCGGTACAATCGAACAAATGCAAAAACTTATAGAAACTATAACTCTTATCTTAGAGGAGAATTAAAATGAGAACTGCAGAAATAGTAAGAAAAACTGCTGAAACTGATATTGAACTTAAAATTAATATTGATGGTAAAGGCGAATCAACTTGTGACACAAGTTGTCCCTTTTTGGATCACATGTTGACTCTTTTTGCTCGTCACGGAAGATTTGATATGACTGTTAAGTGCGTAGGTGATATTGAGGTTGATTATCACCACACTGCCGAAGATATAGGCATTGCGCTAGGTCAAGCTTTTAAAGAAGCACTTGGTGACAAAAAAGGAATTAATCGTTATGGTGATACAACACTACCTATGGATGAGTCACTTATTCTTACAGCTGTCGATATTTCAGGTAGAGGTGGTTGTTACTATGAAGTGGAAATGCCAACCGAAAAGGTAGGAGATTTTGATACAGAATTAAACCATGAATTTTGGAGTGCTTTTGCATATAATTCAGGCATTACAACCCACATGGTTAAATTTGCAGGACAAAATTCTCATCACATAATTGAAGGTTGCTTTAAATCAATTGCGCGTACACTACGTACAGCTGTGGCAATTGACAAAGCTTTTGCTGATGATATTCCTTCTACGAAAGGTGTTATAGCATGATAGCAATAGTAGATTATGGCGTTGGTAATCTGTTTTCGTTAATTTCATCTTTTAAAAAGATAGGAGCCGATATTACGGTTACTTCCGATCCAAAGGTTATTGCCAATGCTGATGGAATTATATTGCCAGGTGTTGGAGCATTTGAAGATGCGGCAAAAAAACTTCGTGATAGTGGTCTTGGCAAGGTGATTATAGACGAAGCTGCTCGAGGCAAAAAACTCATGGGTATTTGTCTTGGTATGCAAATGCTTTTTGAAAAAAGCTATGAATACGGTTGTCACGAAGGGTTAGGGCTTTTAAAGGGTAGTATAGTGCCAATGAAAGACAGTATACCTTCTCAACTTAAAATTCCACACATTGGATGGAATGCTTTACACTTTACTAAAGATAGTGATTTGCTTAAATATGTAAAAAAAGATGATTGCGTATATTTTGTTCACTCTTTTTACGCTACCGATTGTGATGATAGCGTGATTGCTACTGCAGAGTATGGCAAAGAACTTACTGCTGCAGTTCAAAAAGATAATGTTATGGGATGTCAGTTCCATCCCGAAAAAAGCGGCGAAGTAGGTCTTAACATACTACGAGCTTTTTGTGAAATGGAGTAATATTTTTTATGATAATTTTTCCTGCAATAGATTTGTATGATAAAAAGGCTGTTCGTCTTTTTAAAGGTGACTATCAAAATATGACCATTTATAGTGAAAACCCTATCGAAATCGCTCGTGATTTTGAAAATTTGGGCGCAACACATATTCACATGGTTGATTTAGAGGGTGCTAAGGATGGTACTACACCTAATATTGATATAGTTAAACAGGTAGCAACCGAAACCAATTTGTTTGTCGAAATTGGTGGCGGTATTCGTGATATGGATACAGTAGAAAAATATTTATCTGCTGGTGTAGGTCGCGTTATTCTAGGTACTGCTGCTGTTACAAACCCTGAATTTTTGAAAGAAGCTGTATCAAAATATGGCGATAAAATAGCTGTTGGTGCTGATGTTAAAGATGGATATATTGCAATAAAAGGTTGGATAGAAAAGTCCGAAAAAACGCTTGAAGAGTTTTTAATCGAAATGCAAAACATCGGTGTAAAATACATAATTTGTACCGATATTTCAAAAGATGGTGCAATGCGTGGTACAAATCTTGAACTTTACAAAGAATTATCACAAAAATATTCTATGTGCATCACGGCTTCCGGCGGTGTATCAAGTCTTGAAGATGTAAAAGAACTACGAAAAATGGATATTTACGCCGCTATTATAGGTAAGGCTTATTATATAGGTGCAATTAACTTAAAGGACGCTTTGGAGGCGGCTTTATGATAACAAAAAGAATTATTCCATGTCTTGATATAAAGAACGGTAGGGTAGTAAAAGGAACAAATTTTAAAGGATTAAGCGATGTATCTTCTCCTATAGAACTTGCTCGACTTTATTCTAATAGTTTGGCTGATGAACTTGTATTTTATGATATAACCGCATCATACGAGGGTAGACAACTTTTTACTGATATACTAACCCAAGTAGCAAGTGAAATATTTATACCACTTACCGTTGGTGGTGGCATTAATACAGTTGATGATTTTGATCGTGTGCTTAAATGTGGCGCGGATAAGGTAAGTGTTAACTCAGGCGCTATTAAAAACCCACTGCTTGTACGTGATGCAGCTCGTAAATACGGCGACCAGTGCGTTGTTTTATCGGTTGATATAAAACGTGTTGATGGTGAGTTTCACGTGTTCGCAAAAGGCGGCCGCGAAGATACGGGAATAGAAGCTATAAATTGGATAAAACAGGGCGTGTCAAATGGCGCCGGAGAAATAGTTGTAAACTCTATTGACACCGATGGTGTAAAGGGCGGTTTTGATATAGAACTGCTTAAACTCGTATGCGATGCGGTAAAAGTACCGGTTATTGCATCGGGCGGTGCCGGTAATATGCAGCACTTTGTAGATTTGTTTAAGGAAATCCCTGATATTGATGCTGGACTTGCGGCTTCAATATTTCATTTTGGCGAGGTAGCAATACCGGATTTAAAACAAGAGCTTAAGAAAAACAATATAATCGTGAGGTTATAGTTTGAATAAAATTGCCCACATCACAGTTTTTGGCTCGGGGCGGTACTATTTGTACGGCATCACTCACTGTAAACAATTTTCTTTCAAGCTATTAGTTATGTTTTTTATATTCAGAAAGGAATTTTTATCTATGATAAATATTAATGAACTTAAATTTGATGAAAAGGGTTTAATACCTGCAGTAGTTGTAGATTCAATTACAAAAAAGGTTTTAACTGTAGCATATATGAACGAAGAAAGTCTTAAAATTTCTATGGAAAAAGGACTCACTTGTTTCTATCGGCGTTCAAGAGATGAACTTTGTCTTAAATCTGAAACAAGCGGTAACTATCAACATATTGTAAGCATAACAGCCGATTGCGATAATGATGCTTTGGTTGTAGTTGTTGAAAAAGATGGTCCTGCTTGTCACAAGGGTAGCGACTCTTGCTTTACAAATCCTGTTTGGCAAAGTGATGAATTGCATGAATTTTCACTTCAAAATCTTTACGATATGCTTGTAGGTCGCAAGCAGGATAAACCTGAAGGATCATACACAACATATCTATTTGAAAAGGGAATAGATAAAATACTTAAAAAAGTTGGCGAAGAATGCACTGAAGTTATAATTGCCGGTAAAGCCGATGACAAAGCAGAAACAATTTATGAACTTGCTGACCTTGCTTATCATGCGATGGTGCTTATGGTACAGATGGGAATAAGCGTAGAAGATGTTCATCGTGAACTTGGCAGTCGCCATATAATTGATCATAAAGTAAAACAAGAGAAGATGACAAAATAATGTTTTATAATTATCATACACATACCACTTATTGCGATGGTAGAAACACCGCTGAGGAAATGGTGCAAAAAGCTATCGAACTAGGTATTTCAGAGTTGGGTTTTTCCGGTCATTCGTATACTGCGTTTGATTTGGAGCCTTGTATGACTCGTGAGGGTACCGAAGATTATAAAAAAGAAATAAACGCTTTAAAAGAAAAGTACAAGGACAAAATAAAGATATTGCTCGGCATCGAATATGACTATCATAGCGCTGAGTCAACTGATGGTTATGATTATATTTTAGGTTCAGTACACTATCTTTATAAAAACGGTGAATACTGCTGTATTGATCATAGTCGTGAAATACAAATGGAAACAGTAAATAAGTATTACGGTGGAGATTATTACGCATGTATAGAGGACTATTATAAAACAGTTGCAGATCTTTATAATAAAACAAAATGCGACATAATAGGCCATTTTGATTTAATTGTAAAATATAATGCCGATGGAAGCTTGTTTGATACAAATCATCCTCGTTACGTTGCGGCATGGAAATCGGCGGCTGATGCTATTATAAAAACACCTGCTGTGGTTGAAATTAACACAGGTGGTATATCGCGTGGGTATGTAAAAAATCCGTATCCTAGCAAAGAAATTATAGACTATTTTAAAGCGAATGGAAAAAAGATGATTTTTTCATCCGACTGTCATAATAAAGATAATTTGCTTTTTGGATATGATGATGTAAAAAAATATTTGTAGGGGATGATAAAATGAGGCTTGTTTTAATTACTGCATTAGGCGTTGGAATGGCAACTGTTATCGGTGCAATAATAGGTTTTATCTTTAAAAAAGTAACACACAGATTCGCCGATATAGTTTTGTCGTTTGCTGCGGGAATTATGCTTGCGGCGGCTGTAATAGGACTGATTTTGCCTTCGATTGAACGCGGTGGTAAATGGGGACTTGTTTACACAATAATAGGTATTTTTTCAGGTGCGTTTTGTCTTAACCTTATGGACAAATTAATCCCTCATTTGCACAGACTTGCCGGTACAGATAACGAAAGTCATAATAACGCAAATCTTAACAAGGTTTTGCTTTTTGTTTTGGCTATTGCTATTCACAATTTGCCCGAGGGTATTGCTGCAGGTGTTGGGTTTGGTACGGGTGACAGTAGTCAAGCACTTTTGATTGCAAGTGGTATCGCACTTCAAAACATACCTGAGGGTATGGTAATAATTGCGCCAATGCTTGCTGCGGGAATTAGCCCTCGCAAAACAATGATTTGCGCAATTGCAACAGGTCTTGTAGAGGTTGTAGGAACTCTTGTTGGATTTTTAGCAGTAAAAATTGCAACCATCATTTTACCAATAGCGTTAAGTTTTGCAGGCGGTACAATGCTATATGTAGTGAGTGATGAAATGCTAAACGAAACCCATGCTCACGGTAGTGAACGTGGAGCGACATATTCAATGCTTATTGGCTTTTGTGTAATGCTTATATTAGATGTTTTATTAGGAGGATAATAATATATGAAAAAAACAAAAATATCTTTAATTTGCATCATCTTGATGATGGCACTAATTGTATCTATGTTTTCAGGATGCAGTAGCAATACAGATACACAATCATCTATATCTGATGATGTTGTAATCGAGCAAATTATCATCGAAGAAGATTTAGTATCAAGCGATTCGCAAAATACTGTTTCCAATGTTGAAAGTTCTCAAAATGTTCAAAGCAGTGAAAACGCTAATAGTGATGTGGTACAAAGTAGTAAAACAGAAGCAAGTAGCGAAAACACTACAAATAACCAAGAAAGTTCTCAAGATTCATCAACACAGTCACAAACTACAGAGTCAAACTGTACTCACGACTATAAAGAAAAAATTGTTAAAAAGGCTGAGCTTTTCAATATGGGTGAAAAAGAATACACTTGTGCAGATTGTGGCGACAACTACACAAAAAAATATTGTATAGAAGAAATCAAAATACTTTCAATAAGCAACAGTTACGGCAAAAACGCTTTGTGGGAATTATATGATATTTGTAAAATGGAAGGCGTTAAAAACATAGATATTGCTGTTATGTACATAGCTGGTTGCTCACTAGATAAGCATTGGGAAAACATACAAAACAACAAAGCCGAGTATGAAGTGTTCAGAAATAATAATGGTTCTTGGACATCTACTAAAAATTGTACTATTGATAGTCTTTTAGCGGAAGGCGATTGGGATATTATATCTACTCAAAACAGCTCTGGATTATCAGGTAAAGAGGATGGTTTTAACAACCTTAACAATGTAGCAGATTACATCAAGAATAAATGCCCTAATTCTAAACTTGTTTGGCATAATATTTGGGGATATCAAAGTGGTTCGGAATGGTTAAAGCCAAACACGTATAATGGCGATGAAAATTTTATGTTTAACAGCATAATGAATTGCACAAACAATATAGTTATTCCTAGCAATAAGTTTTATTCGGTAGTTCCTGTTGGTACAGCAGTTATGAATGCGCGTACATCAAATCTTAAAAATATCGTTCATCTTGACGATGGTTCACATTTGAGTGAAGATTTTGGATACTATATTGCAGCTCTTACATGGTATTGTCACATTACCGGCGCATCACCTTATGACACAGCTTTTGCTGCTAGTAGCAAGATATCTACTGACAAAATGAATGTTGTTATTGAATCGGTAAAAAATGCGATAGAAAATCCTAATAAAGTAACTCAATCGTATTATACCAACTAAAAAAAACAAACCCCGTAGTTTTAGTAACTACGGGGTTTAGTATTTATTGATTTTTCATAAAGTCTATTACAAACTGTATGTTTTCGTTTAATTGGGCATTTAATTCGGAGTATTTACTAGCTAATTGTTTAAAATATTCAACATAAGGACCGGTTTGTTCGTTGTCAAGGTATTCTTTGATTTTGGCTGCACGTTGCTCATGCGACATAGAAAAACCATTCATAGAAAAGCCACCGCTTATTACTTGATGCACTGTGGCATATACGTGACGAATTTTACCTACTGTTTCGTGCCATTTTTGTACATCTTGTGTTAGTGGCTTTTCTTCGTCTAGGTCGTAGCCTTGGTATTCTAAAAAGCATTTTGCCATGTGGTATTGTCCACGATTGGTTGGGTGTACATAATCAGGGCAATATAGGTTTTCGCTTTGCATAGTGCGGATGAAATAATCATGATAATCACAAACAGGATAATTGTTGCTTTTAGCATACTCGCGTACGTAATCAGCGTAAGCCTGCATTAGTGCAAATCCACCACGCAAAACCTCTTCATCACTTTCTATGTATTCAGCATAAGGGGTAGGGGTACAAAGTGTAATGTTAACACCCATTTTTGTAAGCTTTTTGCAAAGCTTATCAAGGTTTGATTTATAAATTTCGAATGAGTTTTTAAGCACATAATATTTATGTTCAACCGGACCATTAAGTGCAGTACGATCAGAGTCGTTTATACCAATCATAATAACTGCATGTGTAGGGTTATAGTTAGCGACATCCTCATCAAAACAATCTAATGTTGTAGAAACTCGACCACCTGAAATACCACAGTTATAAAACTCTACTTTAGAATCTTTAAAATGCTCGCGATAATAATCTACAATGTGTGCTAAGTGAAGATTGTTGTGGGTGATGCTATCACCTATAAAACAAATACGCGCATTGTCTGGAAATCTTGCCATTAAAACCACTCCTTTAATTTGAATTATAGCACAATGGCTTATAAAAGCAAGTTGAATTTTTATTATTGAAATTTTTAAAAAAATATGATAAAACAATTATATGCCAAACTAACTGAATATTGTGTGAAATTGGGTGTATTTTCAGATTCTGAATTAAAAATAGAAAAAGGTTGCTCTGCAAAATTACCTATGGGAATGTTATACTCAATATATGATTTAAAAAGATTACAAATTCCTGATACCATTACTGAAATAGGGAATATTTTCATGCAACAAAAATACAAGAAAGTTAAAATTCCTGTCAAAGATCAAAACGGGCATGTAGTTTGTGATGATTACGGAAGACAAATGTTTAAGAGTGAATATGTTAAAGATTATGTTACAGAAAAACCAGATAGCTTGACAATTTATTGTGAACCAGGTTCTGTTGCGATGAGTTATGCACGCGATAATAGTTATGATTGTGCTAAATACGAATGACAAGTAAGTTTTAAATAGTTGTGTAAATAACCGTTACAAACGTATCGGTTATTTTATTTACATACAAATCTTTTTGTGGTATAATAATAAAAATGATTTTTTGTGAGGTGAGCGTATGGACAAGTTTGTTTTACATAGCAAGTATAAACCTACAGGCGATCAGCCCCAAGCTATTGATAAGCTTGTAGAAGGTTTAAATCGTGGCGATAAAGAGCAAACATTATTGGGAGTTACAGGTTCGGGTAAAACCTTTACTATGGCGAATATTATTGAGCGTGTTAATCGGCCGACACTTGTTCTCGCTCATAACAAAACACTTGCTGCGCAGCTTTGTAGCGAGTTCAGAGAATTCTTCCCCGAAAATGCGGTGGAATATTTTGTTTCCTAATAGACTTTTTGAGCGAAAACCCAGTATTTAAGCGGGTTTTTAGGACTAGTTAACACGAAAAAACACACCGTAAACCTATAAAAACCAAATAACTTTGTGACCAAAATTCGTGTAAATGGGTTTTGGTCATTTTTTGTTATAGCATTAACTTTACTTTCTGCAAAAAATGTAGTATAATGTCAAACGAGGGGTGAGATTATGAATTCAGTAATATATAATCCGTTAGAAGAATTTGATAGCAAATATAGGGATATGCATTCTGAAAACACTAACAAATTCTTTGATGAACTTGTAAAACGGTCTGGAATAGATATAGAATTAAACCGTGAAACCGTGAGGCAGTATAATGAGTATAGAGAAAATTTAGCAAAGTTAAAGAAAAAACTTAACTGGCGGAGATTCTTTAGGGTGCTAATGTGCATCACAGTTTTGTTAATACCTCTTGTCATTATGAAAATAACTCCAAAGATTAAAGAACTTAGAACTGAGATTGAAGAAGCAGATAAGCGCGTAGAAGAGTTGTTTGCAGAAGCCAATGCCCAAATGCTTCCACTTAATCAACTCTTCACCGATAGAGATGCATTAAATCTCATCGAATCTACAATCCCTCTAATTTCTTTCGATAAATGCTTTTCGGTAAAGCAAGAAGCAGATATGAAAATAAACTATGATTTTAGTGAGTATAATGCGGAAGAACAATCTACCGTTGATGTTTTAGCTGGAAATTACAATGAAAATCCATTTTTGTTTGAAAATAAGCTCATACATAGAATGGGCACGGAAACCTATCATGGATATAAGACAATTCGGTGGACCGAAACTTATCGTGATGTTAATGGTAAACTAAGAACTAGGACAAGAACACAGACACTTCATGCTACGGTAACAAAGCCAAAACCTTTTTATAATACACAGGTTGTTTTGAATTACTGTTCACAAGGTGGTCCGGATTTATCGTTCAGTCGAGATGCTTCTCATCTTGAACAAAAGAGCGAAAAAGAAATTGAAAAATTAGTAAAGCGTGGAGAAAAGAAATTAAAGAAAAAGACCGACAAAGCCATCAAACAAAATAGTGATTTTATGAGCATGTCGAATTCCGATTTTGAAGTTCTTTTCGATGCTTTAGATAGAACAAATGAAGTTCAGTTTAGAACTTTATTTACACCATTGGCACAGACCAATATGGTTGCTCTAATCCTTTCGAAACTCGGCTATGGCGATGATTTCAACTTTATAAAATCAAAGCGAACAAATAGAATTATCTCTAATCACAGTCAAGGTAGAATTATCAATCTGTTACCTATAAACTATATTTCTTATTCCTTTGACATTATAAAGGAAAATTTCATTAGTAAAAATATGGATTTTTTTAAAGCAATATATTTTGATTTTGCACCCATTTGGGCTATTCCTGTATATCAAGAAAGACCAGTTCATTCTCTAAAACCAATACCTGATTATTCTCAGTTGTATTCTCTTAAAGAATGTGAAGTTCTAGCTAATTCTGTAGATTATAAATATGTAGTACATCCAAACACAAAAACAAAGGCAATTTTAAAATCATCTTTTGTTAGTTCTAAAGATAGCATAGATGAAACTTGTATTACCGCATATTCTTATGATATAGCGAAACGAGTGGACATTGTTTCCGTACGTGGTGGTGATGGGCATTATCATAATGTTCCTGTTGAGTGGGATGAATATCTGCCACTTGAATCACGAAATAATTTCTTTATTTCAACAAATGAAATAGCAGAAAATAAATCAGTTATAGCAAGTCGTAACGGCTTATGCATATTTAATTCTTAATCAAAAAAGGAGAAATAAAAATGGCAAATCAATTAGATGAACTCAATCCCGAAGTTAGAGAAGAAGGTATTGATACAAATGTTATCGTCAAGAAAATTCCTGCTGAGGTTGGTGCAGGATCAAAGTTTTTTGAAATTGTTTTATGGATTTGTGGAATAATTCCAGGTTTAATCTTTTTATTTATGAAGATTAATGCTCAAAAGCATTTTGATCAGTTGCAGCAGAAAATTCAAAGAAATGCTTCTCAAATAGATAACTATCTTGAGCAAAGAGTTGTGGTTCTTCAAAACTGCGCACGTCTTTTAGATAAGGCAATAGATCTTGATAAAAGCACATTTGAGAATATTGCAAAGTTTAGATCTGGGAGCGCAAGTGACGCTGATGCTGCTCGCAACGAACTTGGAGGTCAGGTTGAAACGATGTCAAGAGATATTAATGTAGCCTTTGAAAATTACCCTGACTTACAAGCCCACCGTGAAATAGCCGATGCAATGCAGCAAAATATGTACTTACAAAGAGAAATTACTGCAGCAAGAGAACTTTATAACGATACCATTAATGAATGGAATAAAGATATTTTTGAATGGCCAACAAAGAAAATTGTAGCCGCCAAAAATGGATATACTACAAGAATTCCGTTTGCTGCTTCAAAGGAGATTAAAGAACAAGCAAAAGCTGTGTTCTTTTAACAATTAATACATAAATGCTATTTAAAAGGCAGATGCTGAAAAATGCATCTGCTTTTTATTTACTTGTAGTTTGGTTTGTGTTATAATAATATAAATAAGTATATATGTTCTGTTTGGTGTTATTTAGTGTTATCCTGTTGACTTTTTAAAATTAGCTTATTTACACGAATTTTGATTTTCATCAGAAGCAATTTTCCATTTAAAATAGAGGCTTTTACGTAACTGAATACTTGGTTGAATATTTTGTGTTTTGGCTGATAGTAATTCTTTGACTATCTCAAGAAAATTTATGACCAAAATTCGTGTAATTTACTATTGGTACGATTTTTATGTGATTTTTGATTTTTCATTACACGAATTTGAAGCATCTATCGTACCTACAATAATCATAATGAAAGGGGTAAGAACGTGGAAAAGTTTGTTTTGCATTCTAAATACAAGCCGACAGGCGACCAACCGCAAGCGATTGAACAGTTGGTTAAAGGCATTGAAAATGGCGATAGGGAACAGGTTTTACTTGGTGTTACCGGTTCGGGTAAAACCTTTACTATGGCGAATATTATTGAGCGTGTAAACCGTCCGACACTTGTTCTCGCTCATAACAAAACACTTGCTGCGCAGCTTTGTAGCGAGTTCAGAGAATTCTTCCCCGAAAATGCGGTGGAATATTTTGTTTCCTATTACGACTATTATCAACCTGAGGCGTATATACCGGGGACAGATACCTACATTGAAAAGGACAGCGCCATAAATGATGAAATTGACAAACTTCGCCACAGCGCAACCTGCGCTTTATCAGAGCGCCGTGATGTTATAATTGTAGCATCGGTTTCGTGCATATATTCACTCGGTAACCCGATAGACTATCGTAATATGGTTATATCACTTCGTACTGGTATGGAAAAAAGCCGTGATGAGCTTATTCGCAAGCTTGTTGATTTGCAGTACGAACGCAATGATATAAACTTTGTGCGCAACAAATTCCGCGTTCGTGGTGACACGGTAGAGGTGTATCCTGCTTATTCTTACGGCAATGCCTTACGTATAGAATTTTTTGGCGACGAGATTGATAGAATTAGCGAAATCAATGTTTTGACCGGTGAGGTAAAGCAGTTTTTGTCGCATACAGCAATTTATCCGGCATCACACTATATTGTTCCCCACGATAAATTAGAAGAAGCTTTACAAGACCTTAAAAACGAAATGGAAGAGCGAGTAGAGTTTTTTGCCGAAAATGGCAAACTTATTGAAGCGCAAAGAATACGTCAGCGCACCGAGTACGATATCGAAATGCTTCGTGAAATTGGTGTGTGCAAGGGTATTGAAAACTACTCTCGAGTGTTATCACGCAGAGCGCCGGGTAGCACACCATCAACGTTGCTTGACTATTTCCCTGATGACTTTTTATTGTTTGTAGATGAATCACATGTAACACTTCCTCAGGTTCGCGGTATGTTTGGTGGTGACCGTGGACGAAAGGACAACCTAATTGAATATGGCTTTCGTCTGCCATCGGCTTATGATAACAGGCCGCTTAACTTTGAGGAGTTTTATTCTCATATAAATCAGGCGATATTTGTATCAGCTACACCGGCTGAATTCGAAAAACAGCATTCGGCTCAGATTGTTGAGCAGGTGATACGTCCTACAGGATTACTTGACCCACTTGTGACAGTAAAACCGAGCGAAGGACAAATTGATGATATAGTATCTCAGATAAACGAGCGAACAAGTCGCGGTGAGCGAGTGCTTATAACAACCCTTACCAAAAAGATGGCAGAGGACCTTACCGAATATTTAGAAAATCTTGATATTAAGGTTAGGTATATGCACTATGACATAGACACTATCGAACGAATGCAAATCATACGCGATTTACGTCATGGTGAGTTTGATGTACTTGTAGGTATAAATCTTTTGCGTGAAGGTTTGGATATACCTGAGGTTTCACTTGTGGCGATACTTGACGCAGATAAGGAAGGCTTTTTGCGTAGCGAAACTTCACTTGTTCAAACAATCGGTCGAGCAGCAAGAAACGCAAATGGCGAGGTTATTATGTACGCTGACAGTGTTACACACTCTATGGAAAATGCCATTCGCGAAACCGAGCGCCGCCGCAGTATACAGCAAGCGTATAACGAGGAGCACGGAATCGAACCAAAAACAATTATCAAGGATGTACGCGATATTATTGAAATCGGTACAAAGGCCGATAGTGAAAAGAGCGACAAGCATCTATCACGCGCTGAAAAGGATGCGCTTATTAAGCTTTTGACTACCGAAATGAAACAAGCGGCAAAAATGCTTGAATTTGAACATGCGGCATATTTGCGAGACAGGATAGAAAAACTTAGAAAAAAAGGATAGGTGTAAACAAATGGATGATAAATTTAAAAAAGAGTTATTAACAATCGAAACAATAAAAAAGGATATTACAAGAAATTGTTTGAACCGCCATAAGACTATGATCATTATTCTTTTGAGTTTTACTATTCCGATTTTAGTAATGGTTAACTTTTTTTTATGTGAGTTTGGAGAAATTTCAGATGTAATATGGCCTTTGATTATAATATTAAGTTTGGATGTTTTTTTGATTTTTAAATTATTAATAGAATTAAAGACGATAAATAACGAGTCTTTCGTAATAAAAAAAGATATTTTAATAAGTTGTGGCGAACAATATCAAGATACGGTATATACTGTGACAAGACCGATGGGTACAATACTTGACAAATTGTTTTCAAACAATTCAAAATATCATTTAAATTTTAAATGCTACAAAACTTATTTTATTCCAAAAGGAATCAATTATAAATACACAAAGATGTTTTCAATGTGGGAAAAAGGAGTATATAATTATTCGACTATTAATGATGAGTTTTATATTGTTATGACTTCAAATGAAAAAATATTGGGAGTATATAATACAAAACTTTTTGAAATAGAAATCAGTGATAAGCTAATTTGAGCAAATAAAATTTAAGGGGTGAAATTATGACTTTGACAAAAGCTGAAGAATATAAGTTGCTACATCTACTTCTTGATATGGGTGAGATGATGATGTGCTCGGGCGGCGAGGTGCGCCGTGTTGAAAACACACTAAAGCTTATGGCTAAGGCGTATGGCGCAGTAGAAACAAACGTTATGGTTATTACAGCAAGTATTGTATTAACATTAAAGTTTGTTGATGGAAACCTTATAACTGAAAGTCGTAGAGTAGAGAGTGCGGGAAGTAATAAATTATGGAGACTGGAAGACCTTAATGCGTTAAGTCGAAAATGTTGCGAATCACCTCTACCGGTAGAAGAACTCGAAAAGGAAATAAAAAACTGTAAAACACCAACAAACCTATGGAAGTTTTACATTGGCTCTGCTTTAGCGGCTGGTTCGTTCGCTGTATTCTTTGGTGGAGAATGGTTTGACTTTGTTTTTGCGGCGATTTTTGGATTGTGCGTATGTTTGTTGCAAAGAAAAACATCAAAGTTTTTCCCGAATAACATAATATTCAATATAGTAAGTTCTTTTGTTATAGGAATTTTAATTTGCTTATGCTCAAAATTTTTCCCATTTATAAATCGTGATATGGTAATTATCGGTGTTATAATGTTGCTTATTCCCGGTATTGCTTTTACAAACTCGGTGCGTGACATATTGGTAGGGGATACCATAGCGGGTGTTATGCGCTTAATTGAAACATTACTTTGGTCGGCTGGACTTGCGATAGGCTTTATGCTTTCTATATTGCTTATAGGAGGTATAGTGATATGATAGATGTAATAGTTCAATTGATAACCGGTATGCTAGGCTCGCTTGGTTTTGCGCTTTTGTTTGGACTTAAAAAGCAATATCTTGCAAGTGCTGCAATAGGCGGTCTTATAGGTTGGGGACTTTATCTTATTGGCGATTATTTCTTCAACAGCGTATTTTTAGCTTGTTTTATGGCGGCTGCTTTTTGCGCACTTTATAGCGAGGTAATTGCTCGTATACAAAAAGCGCCTACAACACTGTTTTTTATAACATCTGTTGTTCCGCTTATTCCGGGTAGTACACTTTATTACACATTTAGTGAAATTGTCGTGCGCGACTGGACTAGTGCAAAACATTATGGTTCGTTAACACTACAATATGCCCTTGCGATAGCGGCAGGTTCGTGCGCTGTTTGGGCAACAACACTTACAATTGAAAACATTAAAAAGAATAAAAAATAATGTTAAAAAAACACCCGTTTTTGTTGCGAAAATTTTTGTTGACAAATGCGGGTGTTAGTGTTATTATATGATAGCGTGCGAAACTGTGCGTAGTTTCGTGCGGTCTAAATTCTCAAGAAAGGAGATAGAATAGTGCCTACCTTTAACCAATTAGTACGTAGTGGTCGTGAAACCGTTGAAAAGAAAGCTAAGGCTCCTGCACTCTTAAAGGGTTACAACTCTATGAAGCGCAACCTTACTGACAACGATTCACC
The DNA here is from genome assembly GCA_045646305.1 of Acutalibacteraceae bacterium. Lineage (GTDB taxonomy): Bacteria > Bacillota > Clostridia > Oscillospirales > Acutalibacteraceae > UBA737. The sequence goes on along the minus strand of JAZRKK010000009.1, from coordinate 1,148 downwards.
ACAAAAACGCGGCGTATGCACAGCTGTTAAAACTTCTACACCTAAGAAGCCTAACTCTGCTCTTCGTAAAATTGCCAGAGTACGTCTTTCAAACGGCATCGAAGTATCAGCATACATTCCCGGTATCGGTCACAACCTCCAGGAACACTCAGTTGTTCTTATTCGTGGCGGTCGTGTAAAGGACTTGCCTGGTGTGCGTTATCACATCATTCGCGGTACACTTGAGACACAGGGAGTTGCTAACAGAATGCAGAGTCGTTCTAAGTATGGCGCAAAGCGTCCTAAAGCAGGTGCGAAATAATTTTTGAGAGAATAGACAATCTCTGCTGAAAAACCAGCAGGCTTTATATATAAATAGAAAGCCTTGCTTGGTATGACGGGAATTTGTCAACTCGAGTACCTATGATATCATTCCTATGAAGGAGGGAAGTACAATGCCAAGAAGAGGCTTTATTGCAAAACGTGATGTATTGCCAGATCCTATCTACAATTCAAAGAAGGTTACTCGCCTTATCAACAACATTATGCTTGACGGTAAGAAGGGTGTAGCTCAGAAGATAGTTTACGGTGCTTTTGACATCATCAGTGAAAAAACAGGAAAAGACCCGCTTGAGGTATTTGATCAGGCTATGGAAAATGTTATGCCACAGTTAGAGGTTAAGGCTGTCCGTAAGGGTGGTGCAACCTATCAGGTACCTTTCGAGGTTCGTCCCGAAAGAAAGCAGACCTTAGGTCTTCGCTGGTTAACAACTTACAGCCGCAACCGTTCTGAAAGAACAATGAAAGAACGTCTTGCAGGTGAAATTATGGATGCTATCAACGGTATCGGCGGCGCTGCTAAGAAGCGTGAAGATACACACAAGATGGCAGAAGCAAACAGAGCGTTTGCACATTACAGATGGTAGTCTGAAACTTAAGAATTTAATGTTAACCGCTTAAGCGGTATGGAGGTTTATATGCCAAGAAAAGTATCTCTTGAAATGACAAGAAATATTGGTATTATGGCCCACATTGACGCCGGTAAAACCACCACCACAGAACGTATCCTTTTCTATACTGGTATTAACCGTAAGATGGGTGAAACTCATGATGGCGGCGCAACCATGGACTGGATGGAGCAAGAACAAGAAAGAGGTATTACAATTACC
>JAZRKK010000008.1:0-7783 GCA_045646305.1 Acutalibacteraceae bacterium | reverse complement strand
CGGTATTATCCCGACTGTTGACGCTGAAATCGCAGGCGAATTCGGCAGAATTATGGAGTGGGCTGATAAGTACAGAACTCTTAAGGTTCGTACCAATGCTGATACTCCTGCTGACGCTAAGAAGGCTCGCGAGCTTGGTGCTGAGGGTATCGGTCTTTGCCGTACCGAGCATATGTTCTTCGAGGCTGAGCGTATTGCCGCTTTCCGCGAAATGATTTGTTCTGACACTGTTGAGGGTAGAGAGGCAGCTCTTGCTAAGATTCTTCCTTATCAGCAGGGCGACTTCGAAAAGCTTTATGAGGCTCTCGAAGGCAACCCCGTTTGCATCCGTTTCCTTGACCCGCGCCTCCATGAGTTTGTTCCTACTGAAGAGGCAGATATTAAGGCACTTGCTGATGCACAGGGCAAAACCGTTGCTGACATCAAGAACATCATTTCAAGCCTCCACGAGTTTAACCCGATGATGGGTCACCGTGGTTGCCGTCTTGCAGTTACCTATCCGGAAATTGCTAAGATGCAGACCACCGCTGTTATTCGCGCAGCTATCAATGTTAAGAAGGCTCATGCTGATTGGAACATTGTTCCTGAAATCATGATTCCTCTTACCGGTGAAGTTAAGGAAATGAAGTTTGTTAAAGATATCGTTGTTGCTACTGCTGATGCTGAAATCGCTGCTGCACGCGCTGACCTCAAGTACGAAGTTGGTACTATGATGGAAATCCCACGTGCTTGTCTTACAGCTGATGACATCGCTAAAGAAGCTGAGTTCTTCTGCTTCGGTACAAACGACCTTACTCAGATGACATTTGGTTTCAGCCGTGATGATGCTGGTAAGTTCCTTGATGCTTACTATGACACCAAGATTTACGAAAATGATCCATTTGCTAAACTTGACCAAACTGGTGTTGGTAAATTGATGGATATGGCTGTTACTCTTGGTAAGAAAGTACGTCCTACAATGCACTGTGGTATCTGTGGTGAACACGGTGGCGACCCTGTATCTGTAGAGTTCTGCCACAAGATTGGTCTTGATTATGTATCATGCTCACCATTCCGTGTGCCGATTGCAAGACTCGCTGCTGCTCAGGCTGCAATTAAAGAATCTAAGTAATTAGATTTAAAAAGCAAAATTATCCCTCTGCCAAAGATACGGCAGAGGGATTTTTGTATCTATTGCATACCTAAAATTAAAAAAATAGTAAAAATATATTGATTGGAAAAATATGGAATGTTATAATTATGCTATATTCGACAAATATTTTGGGGTGTGATTATATGTAGTTTGTTTTTGCATTGTTATCAGCAGTTTTTGCAGCGCTTACATCAATCCTTGCTAAAATTGGTATTGATGGAGTAAACTCTTCCCTTGCAACAGCTATAAGAACGGTTGTTGTGGTGGTTATGTCTTGGGGAATGGTGTTCCTTACTAACGCGCAGGGCGGATTAGGTGATATTAGCCGAAAAAGTTGGTTGTTTTTAATTTTATCAGGACTTGCAACAGGCGCATCATGGCTTTGTTATTATAAGGCATTACAAATGGGCGAAGCATCAAAGGTAGTTCCAATTGATAAGCTAAGCGTAGTTATAACACTTGTGTTAGCTTTTGTATTCTTACACGAACAATTTACATTCAAATCTTTAATCGGATGTATTTTAATAGGTGTTGGCACATTAATTATGGTTTTATAATTAAAATTTAAACTAACAAACAAAATTTAACCCCCCACCGATTTATCGGTAGGGGGTTCATTTAGATAAAAAATTCTTCTATAACTTCTTTACCATCAAAATATTCTAAGATATTAAATGCTAGTAAATTCCAACTTGAAAAACCTTTGTGAAATAGGCCTTCCCCTGTTTCAGGATTGTAATATTCATGAAAAGCACCATTGTTTTTAAAGTCTTTATCTAAAAGATCAAGTGTCTTTATTGCTAACTCTTCTGCTTCGTTTTTATATCCGTATCTTAGTAAACCCTTGAACACAAAATAATTTGGCAATATCCAAACACCGCCATGCCAGCTTGATGGATTGCTTGTACCGATAAGTCGGTACATTTTTTCATATTTAGATAAGGTTCTCACACCATAAGGCGCCCAAAAACTTTTTTCATCTAAAAGATTTTCCTTAATTATACGATCGGCCTGTTCTTTTGTAGGAATACCTGCCCAAAGCGGCAAAAAACTGCTCCAGCAACCAAGGCGTTGTATAAGGGTTGAATAATGCCTTGGCGCGCCAGAATGTAATTTTACACTTTTATCAATTGGACGGAGATTGATATCACAACTATAATACATACCATCCTTTTCATCATAACAATGCTCGTTTATGGCATTTTTAAGTTCTAATTGCCTTTTGCCGTAATAATCAGCATCTTCAGTATTACCAATAAAATCTGAAAGGTGCGCCATAGCCCCAAATTCGACATACATTAAGGTATTTAAATAAATAGATGCTGAGCTATTGTCAGGTCTATAAAAGGTTGCAGGGTCGTTATCAACGCCGATAGCAAAATCATCAAAGAAATAAAAAAGACCGCTCTCGTGTTTTGCATTATTTTCATAAAAGCTAATAAATGCTTTGAGTTTTGGAAAAATTTCTTTTACCCACTCTTTATCAGGATTGTATTTATTAATAAAAGCAACATGTTGTGCAAGAACTGGCTTGTGAATGTTGCGATGCGGCATCGAGTCAATATAATTTTTTCCCTTGTCAGCAAAAACAACTATTTCAATACTTCCGTTTTCTTTTTGCTCATTTAAAAAGTTCATCACCGAACCTTTTTCATGATTTATCAATTCATCTTGTTTGTTTTGGTGAATGGCAATTTGTCGAAGCGCTATGTTATTAACCCAATTCCCCCAGTCCCAAAGTTGAGATGGATAACTGCTGTTAGCGGTTACAACAATACACGGATATTGAAAATCGCCATAAGGTTTTGCCCAAAGAATTTTTGACAAATCCAAAATATATTCTTTTAAATTACTATAATCCACTTGATTCACCTCACAAATAATATAACATTATTATTAGATTTTTTCAATTACCAAACATTGCACTTTTAAGGCATGTTATTGCATTTTTAATTCAATAATACAAAAACTATTTTAAAAATTACACTTTAATATTATTGTGTTTTGTGTTACAATAACTACAATGATATTTGTTAGGAGTATTTATGAATATTAAAGGCGCTATATTTGATTTTGATGGTACATTGTTCGATTCAATGCCTATATGGAAAGGCTTGAAATTTGAGTTTTTTGAAAGTCTTGGTGTTATACTTACCGATGAAGACCGTAAATTATTTAGCGGACTTTTTCTAACAGAGGCATTACCATTAGCAAAAGAACGATTCAAACTTAAAGAAAACATACCAGATTTATACTTTATGTTTTGGTCATTATTAAACAACAAATATCTTGAAAAAGCACTGCCTAAAAACAACATTATACCCTTTTTAGAAAAATTAAAAAGCAAAGGCGTAAAAATGGGTATTGCCACCGCAACTGATGAATCGGCAATAATCTCATTACTTAAAAAATTTGATATGATGAAATATTTTTCATCGATTTATAGCATATACACAGTAAAAGCCCCAAAAACACAACCTAATGTGTATGATGCTGTTTGCAAAGAACTTTGTTGTGGCAAAAAAGAAACCTGGGTTTTTGAGGATGCTGTATACGCAGCAAAAACTGCAAAAGAAAATGGATATAACGTTGTTGGAATATTTGATAACAGCGAACCACAGCACGATAAACTAATTGAAATTGCTGATATTTATATCAATGATTATAATGAAATAAATTTATAAGGAGAACTAATATGTACACAATTTATGTAAAATTTGACTGCTTACCAAATAAGCGCGAAGCCTTTATTGAAAAAGTAAAAGAAACAGGAGTTTTAGATGCAATTCGCGCAGAAGATGGTTGTATAAGATACGATTACTATCTATCTGAAAAAGATCCAAATGAGCTATTACTTATTGAACAATGGGAAAGCGCTAAACACCAACAAGTTCATATAGAACAGCCTCATATGGACACCTTACGCAGTTTTAAAGGCGATTATATAACCAATACTGTTTTAGGTGAGATTGATTTGAAATAATTACGAGGTTTTACTATGGATTTCCCCTTTTTATTAACCGATAACAAAGATCTTAACACAGCTTACCGTCTTGCTATTGCAACATTATCGGCAAATATTTTACCATTTAAGGATGGTATTTTATATGATGAAGAGCCTGTAATTATTGCGGGTTTGGGTTATAAAACCCCATGGACACGTGACGCTGCAATAAATACTTGGAATGCCGGTGGATTAGTTTGCCCTAATATCAGCCTAAACACTTTAAAATCTGTATTAACTCCTTACAAAGATGGTTTCAGAATTGGTGGCGAGTATTGGGATGCTATTATCTGGGTAATCGGCGCTTGGCATCAATATCTTTTTACCGGTGACAAAGAATTTCTTGAAATTGCGTATAACGCTACTGTCAATTCTTTTGAGTATTTTGAAAATACGGAATTTGATGAAACTTTGAATTTGTTCAGAGGTCCTGCATGTTACGGAGATGGAATATCAGCATATCCCGATATTTACGCCAAAGATATCGGTAGCGGTATTGCAAACTTTCATCAACTTGACATCTTCTTTATATCTATGATAATGGTCACAAGCCATGTCACCTGTATGCCCGTCATTGATTTTACCGGGCTCGTGACAAAACATATCCCATACGCTTAGTCCCTTACCATCTTCATTCCAAGCGCCCTCAATTTGATATGCAGAAGTAGCAACTCCCCAAACAAAATCTTTTTTAAAAGCCATAATGCACACTCCAATGATTAATACATAAAGTCAAACATATTTGTTGATACGTTATTACGCCAATTATTATAGTTCATAAGCTTGTCGGTAATTGGAAGTATCTTTTCTTCAAGTTCAGGAATATTTTTTATTTTACCATCACGATAATCACACAATCTATCAAGACAAGACTGCATACGGCCGATAAGAGCGCCCAAACGTATATCTTGAATATCAAAACCATGGGGTTTGTTCTCGATATACCATTGATTGCGGAAATCATTATAGAATATTTTTGTCAATTTTATCATTTTCTTGTAATCGGCAATTACGGTGTCAAGTTGAGTTTTATCGCCGCTATTATACGCATCGCGAGTACGTGTACAAATATTAACCTTAACAGAAAGCAACTTGCAAAGACTTGACAGGTTATCGAAAAGATAGCTATATTCCCCTGCTCTTTTTGAAGCAAGTTTTAATTTACGGGCAAAAGATGCAAATTTTTCACAATATTCAGGCTTTTCAGTATTTTGGAAAATTGACATAAAGCAGTCGGCATAAAGAAAATATTTTGATGGATTTACAACTTTATCAGCTTTTTCTATAAGATTTGGTGTATCAAGAAGCATAAAATCATCATACTTAACACCAACACAATCATAAAATTCTTGCTTGATATCAGAAATCTTAGTTATTCCTCGTGCTAAACAGGCAGCATAGCATAATGTAGGAAGCACAGCAAATGATGAACACTCTGCTCCGTTATCGCCCCACATCGTCATAAATACTTCCTTGATACCACCATCAAGACACGCGCGTATCGCAAGTTTTGTAGCTCTATGTGAGAAATAGTTATGAGGTGCAAATCCCGACCATTTCCAAGCGCCACCACCAAATGCAATGTTATCACTAAGTTGCTTATGACCTTTTATCATTTTGTCATAAGTTTTCTTTTCAAGGTTGTAGTAATCCCAATAAACAAGGGTAAGTTTTTCAGGTATTCTTTCTTTTATGCTTTTATCAAATTTTGAAGATGTAGCATAATAAGCACCACCGTTAGCAATACGATAAAACATATCACTCCACATCATTGGCTCAAAATTATATTTATCCGCAATTTTACATACCTTGTTCAAATGATTAATTAATATGTCAAATCTTCCCTGCGGACCATTAATATCAAAATACTTTCCTCGACCAAGTTGCCAAGCCTCATCCATACCAATATGTAATTTATTGGTTCTAAAACATCCACGAAGAGAAGCAAACATACGATCAATAAGATCATATACCTTTTCATCGCCAACCAACATTACATCATCAATATCCTTAATATCACCACGCCATCTCAAAAATGCAGGCATGTGTGCAAGAGTTTGAATATTTGGTACTAATTCAACACCAATACGGTAAGCAAAATCATCAAGTTCTTTTAATTCCTCTTTTGAATATTTACCACGTAGATAACCAAAATATGCTTCATCGTTTACTTCGTAGGTATCTTCCATATAAAGATGAACTTGATTGTAACCCATTTTTGAAATTACAGATATAAACTTTTTGAGAGAATCAACAGTCATCACCGCATTACGAGAGCAATCAACCATAACACCAAATTTATTAAAATCTTTTATTTTTTTTACCATAATCAGTACCTCAAAATGAAATATTTTCGTGAATATAATAACATATAAAAATATATATTTCAATAATAAAGCACCTATTTCAGCAATTATCTGTAATAGGTGCTTATTAAATATTTATTATTAGAACAAACCGGTAATTTTACCGTTTTCATCAACATCAATACGCTCAGCTGCAGGAGCTTTAGGAAGACCTGGCATTGTAAGAATATCACCAGTCATAACCACTATAAATCCAGCACCTGCTGATACCTTAACATTTTTAATTGTTACAGTAAAGTTATCAGGAGCGCCTATTTTTGTTGGATCATCAGAAAAACTGTACTGTGTTTTAGCAACACATATTGGTAACTTATCAAATCCAAGTTCAGTAAGTTGAGCAATCTGTTTTTTAGCATTTGGTAGTAAAACAATTCCATTGCCACCGTAAACGTTTTTAACGATTGCTTCTATCTTATCTTCAATAGTACCATCAAGTTCATAAGAGAAGGTAAAATCACCTTGCTCTTCTTCACAGAGGCGTACAACTTCACGTGCGAGTTCTTCACCGCCTGCACCGCCTTCAGCCCAAACTGTTGAAAGAACGGTATTAACGCCTAGTTCCTTACATTTTGCAATGATAAAATCAATTTCGGCATCAGTATCGGTTGGGAAACGATTAACTGCTACTACACATGGAAGTTTATAAACATTTTTAATATTAGAAACATGTCGCAATAAATTTGGAATACCCTTTTCAAGTGCTGCCAAATCCTCTGTATCAAGTTGCTTTTTGTCAAGACCACCATGCATTTTTAACGCACGAACTGTTGCTACCATTACAACCGCATCAGGTGTGAGGCCAGCCATACGGCACTTGATATCAAGGAATTTTTCAGCGCCTAAGTCTGCACCAAAGCCAGCTTCGGTAATAGCATAGTCACCCATTTTAAGAGCAAGTTTAGTTGCCATTACAGAGTTACATCCGTGAGCAATGTTTGCAAAAGGACCACCATGAACGAAAGCAGGTGTACCTTCTAGCGTTTGAACAAGGTTTGGTTTGATAGCATCTTTTAAAAGAGCAGTCATAGCGCCAACAGCCTTTAAATCGCCCGCTGTAACTGGTTTGTCATCATAGGTATATCCTACTATTATTTTTGATAAACGCTCTTTAAGGTCAGTTATAGAACTTGCTAAGCAAAATACAGCCATGATCTCACTTGCAACAGTAATATCAAAACCATCCTCACGTGGTACGCCATTAACTTTTCCGCCCATACCATCAACTATAAAACGAAGTTGACGATCATTCATATCAACGCAGCGTTTCCAAGTAATCTTACG
>JAZRKK010000007.1:0-4068 GCA_045646305.1 Acutalibacteraceae bacterium | reverse complement strand
AGTTTATAAAATGTGAATAAAAAAGTTTTGCTTTATGCTTATAATCAATTAGATGTGCTTACTACTTATTTAGCCAACAAACTATCAATCGCCTGAACAAGACCGCTAAACTCTGCTTCGTTATAGAGGCGAGTGAGTTTAACAATCTTGCCGTCGCGGTCAATCAACACGTTGCGTGTGATGCCCGACTGGCGGAGGGCATAACTCGCAAAGGCATTGGCGGCAGTGTCGAGTGCCATGGGGTAGGTAGTGCCAACCTTTTGCGTGTAAGCATCAACAACATCCTTCGTTTCTTCGCGGTCAACCCCTACAAGTACAAAGTTCGCATTATCCTTATGGCGCTGCCAAATCTCGCTTTCGATATGGGGCATCTCCTTGCGGCATACGCCACACCAGCTGGCGGTGAACTGAAGCATCACTACCTTGCCGCGCTGCTCGGAGAGCGTAAAGGTAGTGCCGTCGGTCATGGGCAGCGAAAAGTCGGGCGCCACGTCGCCCACCTTCACGAGGTAGTCGTGTTCGTACACAACGGTGTCGGTCGTGATAGTGTCGCCCTCTTGCGTTGTCTCGCTGGGTGCAGTTGTGCCACCGCAGGCGGTAAATATCAAGGCGCCCATTGCGAACAGGAGGGTGGGGACGATTTTCTTTCTCATAGGTTATAAAGTTTGAGTAAATGCGGTGTTGAAGATGCAAATTTACTTTATTTTTTTGACACCTTTTATATCCGTACCTTATTTTCTGGATTATTTATTCCTGACACCTTATAAATAAGCAACTTAAGACTTTTCTTGCACGTTGGAAATCGCTTGAAAAAGTGAGATACTTAGTCGTGCTTGCGTTATTTCTGTGTGGTGGAACCTGTCTTGTCGAAATATTCGATTCTCAGAGATTGAGGTGAGGTTCAAATTGTAAAATTTACCGCTTTATGCTTTAACAATTATTAAGAATATTTAACACTCTAACCGACCTGTGAAAAAATATACGGCACCTATTTTCAATTATTCGGTACCTAATTTTTACAAGGTGCCGAGTATTTTCCCTTAAAAAGGACCTTTTTCTGAAAAAGATGCCGAAAAACTATACTGATAATCAGATACTTAAAAAGGAGATTTTACCCACCTGGGCAAAACCTCCTTTCCTGCATTGCAAAGATAATACAACTTTGAGCGAAATGCAAATGCCCTAAATTTTGGCGAGTGCCCCATTTCTCAAAAATGAGGTAAGAATTTGAGATAAAATAAAGTGTTGAAATAGACTTGTATGATTTGCTTTTGGTAATCTGCCTCATTATAAATAATCTGCTTCATTATTAAGGTAATGAGGCAGATTCTATTGAAAAGAGGTGTTGGAAAGTTATTTGATAGGTTCTACAGTAAATCCTTGTGCAATAGCAAAATCTATAATGGCTCCAATATTATGCCGACCAATTTGTGTTGTAAACGCAAACCTGATGCCATCTGCACTATTCATTAAATAATCTTCAAACCAACGAGTTCCTTTACTTGAGTCTTTTGTATTCTCTTTCCATTTTAGGATTTCCGAATATTTTTCTATGCCAAATGGAACCGCATTTGCAATTTCAAAATATGTAAGGTTCGGGTTGTTTTTAACAAATAACTGTACTATGGCTAATGCTAAACGACCTTTACCATAATTACCATATCCATTAAGTTTGTAGTGAGTATGGTCTAAATGTTTCGTTTTATTCGTTGTTATAGAAGGTCGTTTAATCAATGGAGCATCTTGGCTTGGTTGTTGTACAGAAATTTGATTTTTACGATGAATATTTATTTCTATTTCAGGGATAATTTTTTCTATCTGCTCTGTGTTATAGCCATCGTTTAGCAATTTTTGAGTTAATAGTTCAAATAGAATCTGCTTTCCCTTATCAGTTACAAGTTCATTGACAAACTCGTTAATTTCTTTTTGCTTCTCTTGTATTGCTATTTGTGTAATGCAGAAATCAGTAAGTTGATCTATGTTAAAGTTTTCTTGTTTGAAAAGTTCGATGAAATTTCTACCAATATTAGAGTTTTCTACAAAATCAATTTTCACTACACTTATAGGCTCTTTGCCAAACTCATAATAAAACAATTCAAGATGTTCTCCCATATATATACCAAATCGCACTGGAAGTAACTTCATATATGAGAAAAGTTGTACTATTTCTTCCTTGTTTTGAACGTGGTTGGGCTTCTTCATTTCTATAACGAACATAGGAATGTCGTTCTTGAAAAAAACAAGATCGGGATATACATAATTTACTGTACTTCCCACTCTTAACTGAAACTGCTTTTCAACACGTTCGCTATGCCAACCTAATAAGTAGCGAAAATGTGCATGGACAAGTTCTTGGTATTCCTTTTCGGTAGCTTGCCTATCCTTCTTGTCTAATATGTCTTTACAAACAGTATTCCAAATATTCATTGTGCGATGTTTTATTTACAAAGTTATTTATTTATATTTGTTTAACCAAACGATATTTATAAAAACAATTATTACTTAGGACTTTAAGGCTGTAAAAGATGTTTGAATGTATAAAAATAACCTCTGCTTTTTGAGGGCAGAGGTTATTCAAATATGCTTAAAAAGGGATTTTTATTACTCCCACTCGACTAGAACAGTTAAATATCGGTTAAATATTTTAACTTTATTATCAATACTTTAACACAAAGTTTTGCCTTTAATTAAGCAAACTGGTGTCATAAACTGGTGTTGAAAGTGTTTATTTCTTTACATCCTCGGGGAATAGGCTCTCGAACTCTTTTGTAAGTTCTGCCATTTTGGGAATAATATTATCTATGGCAACCTTGTCGTTCTCTTTTGTTGCCGAAACTAATGTTTCTAGAATCTCTACCAATTTATAGCAGTTTGTATTTTTCTTCGGGCTCCAACATTCGGCAGTGTAATATCCGCCGTTAACCAACAACTCGTATGTCTCACCGTCCAAACCATCGGGTTGGGCAAGATAGGAAGATGAAAATATTGCAGCAAAGAACAGTTGATTTATACTGTTTGTTGCTTCATCAGAAATCTTGCAGCGATATTCATTAATCTCTATGTTCTTTGAATACCAGATGCACTTGTTGGCGATTCTTAATACGAGCTCGGAATTTTCGTAGTAGCATCCCAGTTCGCCTGTAAAAGATGGTCGTATTGTAAAGGCGAAACTGTTCAACTTTCTGTTATTCAACAACAGACTATCTACTCTTGCGGCATAGGCTGTTAGACTGTTCTTTGAGTTGTTTCTGCCCTTTGGGTATAATCTGCTTTGTGCGCTTGCTTCAATAACGAAACATAATCCTAATATAACAAGGATAAGGTAGGTTGTTTTTTTAGCTAACATTGATGGTAGAATTTAATGGCTGGGGGAAAGTGATTATTCACTTTGCAAAAGTCGTGTTTTTTTTGCACAATGCAAATATAATCATAAAATCAATGTATTCGTTAAAATGGAATATATTTTTGAATAAAGTTATTGCTCCCGGCTTCGCCAGGAGCAATAACTTACAAACTAAATACAAATTAAATACAAAATTCTCTTTTCACTCTTTGAACAGTGCTAACGCTTACGCTTGATAGTTTTGCTGTGTTTCGTACAGAGTAACCACGCTTTAAGAGTGAAATAACCTCTTTGTATTCCTCTTTCTTGTGTTCTGTAGTCTTACAGGACCCTTTCCTGCGCCCTAACTTTCCACCGTTTGCAATATAACTATCTCTACCCGAATTGAGTCTGTAAACGAAGTGTTTACTTGTGTCAAAAACTGGTGTCAAATCACATTCGTTTGCTATAATATTAAAAATCCTTCCAGAGAGGTCTGGAGGGTGTATATCAATAAAATAACCTCTGCTTTTTGTGGGCAGAGGTTATTCGAATATGCTTAAAAAAGGATTTTTATTACTCCCACTCAATAGTAGCATTGGGTTTTGGAGAAAGGTCGTAGCACACGCGGTTTACGTTAGGCACTTCCTTGAGAATGCGGTTGGTAATCTTGTCGAGGATTGCCCAGTCGATGTGCTCAATAGAAGCTGTCATTGCGTCGATAGTGTTCACGGCGCGGATGATTA
>JAZRKK010000006.1:0-7515 GCA_045646305.1 Acutalibacteraceae bacterium | reverse complement strand
GCCTAAAATCGCAAACTGAACATCAGCGCCCAAAATCTCTTCAAAAACGTGTTTTACAAGGTCAAGCCCCTTATGCTTTACAAGTCGGGTAACAATACCTATAACTGGTGTATCTGCCTTTTGTGGCAATCCCATTTGCTTTTGAAGTTCTGATTTGTTTATCGCTTTATCAGCTAGTGTATCAACAGTAAAGTTTTTAAATATCATTGGGTCCGTTTCAGGATTATACACATCATAGTCAATACCGTTAACAATACCTGTAAGCTTGTAGGTGAACTGCTTGAGTATATTATCAAGACCATGTGAATAGTATGGCTCTAAAATTTCACGAGCGTATGTTGGTGATACAGTAGTAATCTTGTCAGCGCACTGTATAGCAGCTTTCATAAGATTTACACAACCATCATATTCCACAAGACTTTCACGCCCTGGCATTAAGCCTAACAAATCGCTGTATAGTTCCATACCATACTTACCTTGGTACTGTATGTTATGAATTGTAAATACAGTTTTAATATCGCTGTAAAGAGGATCTGCCTTGTAAAACTCGTTAAGATACACAGGCACCATGGCTGTCTGCCAATCGTTACAGTGAATTATATCAGGTTTAAAATCAATGTATGGCAATATTTCAAGCACAGCTCGTGAGAAAAACGCAAAACGTTCTGCATCATCATAATGACCATAAAGCATATCACGTTTAAAGTAATACTCATTATCTATAAGGTAATAAATCACACCATCTAAATGCGCTTCAAATATACCACAATATTGTCTGCGCCAAGAAACAGGCACAGTAATACTGCCGACAAATGTCATTTTTTCACGAAGTTCTGGCTTTATAGTGCTATAAAGTGGCATAACCACACGACATCCTACAAGTCTGCGGCGAAGCGCTTTAGGAAGCGCACCCGAAACATCAGCAAGACCGCCCGACATAGCAAACGGCAATGCCTCGCTTGTTGCAAATAAAATTTTCATAAATATCTCCTATAATATTTGGTTCTTTTCCGCAAAAAATGCTTTTTCTTCGGTTCCTTTTACTACCATTCCAGCATTTACAGACACATTTTTGTCAAACACAACATTGTCAAGTTGAACATTTTCGTTAACCGTTACACCCTGCATCAAAATACTGTTTTCAACAACAGCGCCTTTTTCTACTCTAACACCTCTAAAGAGTACAGAGTTTTTAACCACACCTTCTATAACACAGCCTTCTGCCACCAAAGAATTTTTAACAGATGATTGTGTTCCGTAGCGTGTTGGCATATCATCTCTTGTTTTTGTATAGATAGGTCTTTCGCTATTAAATAAATCTTTACGAACTTCAGGTTTTAAAAGTTCAAAATTAGCACGGCGATACGCTTTAGGGCAGTCCATAATAGCGGTATATCCCTTATGCTCATAAGCCATAACCTTTAATGTCTCAAGATTAGCTGAGATAATATCATCATTAATAGTATCTCCACCCGTTTCGTAAGAATTTTTAACAATATCGATAAGCTTATCTCTGTTAAATACATAAATACCCATACTGCGACAATCATCAGCGCCGATTGTATCAGGGAATCCTGTAAGAACAACTCTGCCATCTTTGTTAACATCAAGAGCCATCGTGTTGTCAGAGTTGGTAATTTCAATGCCTCTACGACAAACAACAGTAATATCAGCCTGTGAATTGATATGAGTTTTAATAACCTCACGAATATTTATGTTGGCTACTGTACGAGCATCATAAACCACAATGTATTTTTCCTTACAGCGAACCATAAAATCCATCGCGCCATAAAGAGCTTCAACATGATTTTGATAAAGTCGAACTCTACTTACGTTGAAAGGAGGCAATATACGAATACCACCGCTTTTACGGTCAAGGTCCCAATGCATACCACTACCAAGATGGTCCATAAGTGAACGATATTTTTCCTTGGTAATTATACCAACATTAGAAACACCCGCATTAACGAGATTTGAAAGACAAAAATCTATAAGACGATATCTGCCACCAAATGGCACAGAAGCAATTGAGCGTTTTTGTGTTAGTCGTTCAATCGTTTCGTCATGAGCGTTTGCAAATATAATTCCTGCTACACTTGATGAAATCATTATGCTTCCTCCTTTACATCTTCGGTTATCATTTCTTTAGCGCCAACCACAGCGCCCTTACCAATAGTAACTCCACTACCGATTACTGTAATTCCAAAATCATCACGATCAATTTCAGTCGGATCGCATCCTACACTAGCACCCTGCTCGATTACGGCATCCTCAGCAATTATAGAATACTTAACCTTAGCGCCTTTTTTAATAACAGCTCCCGGCATTACGAGTGAATATTCAACACATGCGCCTTCTTCGACCGTTACATTTTCAAAAAGGATTGAATAATCCAACTCGCCACAAACCTCACAACCATCAGTTACGAGTGAATGTTCTACCTTTGCGGTATCTGAAACATACTGTGGTGGAAGCGCTACAGTACGGGAATATATGCGCCAATCTTTATCAGAAAGATTAAGATCAATCCTTGGATTAAGCAAATCAAGATTTGCCTCCCAAAGTGAGTCAACAGTACCAACATCTTTCCAATAATCACTAAAGCGATAAACCATCATAAGTTCGCCATTATTTAACATTAGTGGGATTACATTTTTACCAAAATCGTTATCCGAATCCGGATTAGCATTATCTTCTGTAAGATATTTTTTAAGTTTTTCCCAAGTAAACACATAAATACCCATTGAAGCAAGTTGGCTTTTTGGATTTTTAGGTTTTTCTTCAAACTCATAAATGCTACCATCTTCGTTTGTATTCATGATACCAAAACGAGAAGCTTCTTCAAGTGATACTTCCAAAACTGATATTGTACACGCAGCACCGGTTTGTTCATGTTGCTCTATCATTTTTGAGTAATCCATCTTGTAGATATGGTCACCAGAAAGAATTAAAACGTACTCAGGATTGTATCTTTCAATAAATTCAAGGTTTTGATAAATAGCATTAGCAGTACCCTTGTACCAGTCACCGCCCTTTTGACCTTGGTAAGGAGGCAAAATGTGTACGCCGCCGTTTAGTCTATCCAAATCCCAAGGCTTACCAGAACCTACGTAATCATTTAATTCAAGTGGCTTGTACTGAGTAAGAATACCAACAGTATCAATACCAGAGTTTGTACAGTTAGAAAGCGGGAAATCAATTATTCTGTATTTACCGCCATACGGTACAGCAGGTTTTGCAATTTTACCGGTAAGCACACCAAGTCGGCTACCCTGTCCACCTGCAAGAAGCATTGCAACACATTTTTTCTTAATCACAAAAACATCTCCTTTTTATTTGCCCTTATTTCTAATTTTTTGTTTTAGTTTTTCTTTTTTTAGGTACTTTATAATATGTTACGGAAAGTGCAGGTATGTCAAGCGACACAGAATTTTCATATCCATGCATTGGTATATCCTCACTCTTGTAACTATCACCTACACCACCTAAACCGCCGTATTTGCCGTCAGCAGAGCTAAATAACTTTTTATAACTACCTTCACAAGGAACTCCTATGCGATAATCATGTCGGTCAACTGGAACAAAATTGCAAACGCAAATAATCTCATCACCTGCTTTATTTATTCGCCTAAATGAAATTATGCTTTGCGCATAGTCATCGTTAGAAATCCAACTAAAGCCTTCCCAAGAATAGTCTATTTCCCAAAATTGATTATTCTTTAAATAAAACTTATTAAGGTCTTTTACATATTCGTGCATTTGTTTATGAGCATCATAATCAAGCAAAAGCCAATCGAGTGGTGAATCATACTTCCATTCAATAAACTGAGCAAATTCTTGTCCCATAAACAACAACTTTTTACCTGGGTGCGCCATCATATAAGCATAAAACGCACGTAAATTATCAAACTTTTGATTATATTCGCCAGGCATTTTATTTATAAGCGAACACTTTCCGTGCACGACCTCATCATGCGAAATCGGTAATACAAAGTTTTCGCTAAATGCATAAAAGAATGAAAAAGTCAAACAATCGTGATTGTGTTTTCTAAAGAATGGATCGAGTGACATATAGCGAAGCATGTCATTCATCCAACCCATATTCCATTTAAAGTTAAAACCAAGACCACCATCACTTGCAGGTTTTGTAACCATTGGCCACGCTGTTGACTCCTCGGCAATCATCATAACATTTGGATTAGCATCAAATGCCGCAGCATTTACTTGGCGAAGCAGTTCGATTGCCTCAAGATGTTCTCTTCCGCCATAGCTGTTTGGCAACCATTCTCCACCATTACGACCATAGTCAAGATAGAGCATTGAGGCTACCGCATCAACTCGCAATCCATCAATGTGGTACTCTTTTAACCAGAACACTGCGCTTGATATAAGAAAGTTCATAACCTGAACTTTACCATAATCAAACACGCATGTTCCCCACTCTTTATGTTCGCCCTTTCGGTCATCAGCGTATTCGTAACATGGTGTTCCATCAAAACGATAAAGACCAAACTCATCCTTTGGAAAATGAGCAGGTACCCAGTCGAGTATAACACCTATTCCCGCGCCATGCATAATATCTATAAATTTTTTAAAATCACGAGGTGTACCAAAACGAGATGTCGGAGCAAAATAACCAGTTACCTGATATCCCCACGATCCCTCAAATGGATGCTCGGTAAGTGGCATCAATTCTATGTGGGTATATCCCATTTTTTTAACATATTTAGAAATTTCTTTCGCAGCTGTGGCATAGTCGTATGTGTTACCATCTTCGAAACGTTGCCACGAACCCAAATGAACCTCATATATATTGACAGGAGAATTCATTATGTCCTTTTGGCTCTGCTGGGATTTCCACTCATCATCATTCCACTTGTATCCATCATCCGCATAAATCTTTGATGCATTAGCAGGAGCTGTTTCAAAGTGGCGCGCATACGGGTCACTTTTAAGTGTCACCTTACCATCAGCTGCTTTAACAGCATATTTATATGAATCAAAATTTTTAATTCCACCAATTTCGGTTTGCCAAACCCCATCGGCAATGCGATACATAGGATTACTTTCAACATTCCAATAGTTAAAATCACCCACTACGCTAACAGCAATAGCATTAGGTGCCCATACTCGAAATGTCGCGACATCTCCACATAAAAAAGAACCTAAATATTCGTATGTGTCGTTTTTTATAATCGAATTAAAACCATTGTCAAAATCCTTCATTTTTGCATCCTTTCTGCAAAACTGCACATTTTCACAAATTTATTATATCTAATTTATTTTTGTTTTTCAATAGTTTTTGTTAAAAAATGGAAAATATTTTTATTGGCATTTTGTCTTTTTTGTGTAAAATATACAAAAATTTACCAATTTTCTACATATAAAACAAGTTTCATCTGAATTTTTTGTTTTTTTCATTTATTAACAATGTATCTTCACAGTTTACAAGCACTGTTTCATTGCCTATAACGCGTATATCACTCCACGGAATAACAATATCATCCTCTCGACCAAACAACCCCATAAAACGATATCGACCAAAAATAATTATTGAAGTTAATGCTCCGGTATCGGTATCCATTTCTATATCGGATATAAATCCAAGCACACATCCATCCTTTACACAAACCACTTGTTTGTTTTTTAATTCATCTATTCTGCATAGCATAATATCACCCTTATAATTATATGAGTCACCACAAAACATCTTGACTTAACATTATCAAATTGATATAATATTTTAGCAATTTTTCTTGCTGGAGTAGCGCAGTTGGTAGCGCAACTGATTCGTAATCAGTAGGTCGTGGGTTCAAGTCCCATCTTCAGCTCCAA
Source organism: Acutalibacteraceae bacterium (assembly GCA_045646305.1). Taxonomy (GTDB): domain Bacteria; phylum Bacillota; class Clostridia; order Oscillospirales; family Acutalibacteraceae; genus UBA737. Next base: position 1,680 of record JAZRKK010000006.1, on the reverse strand, counting down.
AACCAAACCTTTATGGTTTGGTTTTTCTTTTATTTAGAGGGACTTGAAGTAGGAGCGGAAGTGAATGACAGTCCGGTGGACTGTCAGAGCCGCGAATGACCGAAGCCGCGACCGCGCGGCAAGAGTCAAGTCCCATCTTCAGCTCCAAAACCAAACCTTTATGGTTTGGTTTTTTGTTTATAATAATAACTTTTTGTTAAGACTTAAATTGTATTTGATATATTGTTGAATTATGTAAAAAAATGTGATAATATATTTTTGTTAAAATTTAGACTGATGGGAGTCTAACAAAATGATAGAACTTAAAACCTACTGCGGTCATATCCGCAATCATAAATCACTTTGTGATGAACTTAATATTGATACCAATTTACCACGAGAGGACAAAGAAGAACAACTAATTATTGCCGCTTATCAAAAATGGGGTGGTGATATGGCAAATCATATCTATGGTATGTTTAGTTTTGCTCTTTACGATACCGAAACGGATACCTTGTTTTGTATGCGTGACCAATTTGGCACAAAGCCATTTTATTATTACGTTACCGAAAATGGCGAGTTGCTTTATGGCACTACTATACGCGAAATCATGGAGCAAGATGGTTTTACAAAAGAGTTAAATCAAAAAATGCTTCAAATTTATCTTACAATGACATATACAACTGGCGAAGAAACATTTTTTAAAGGCGTTAAAAAATTATTACCCGGTAGATATATGACATTTAAAAATGGTGAAATTAAAATTTCCCGTTACTTCCGCCCAACATTCAACCCCGACAACACCAAGTCACTTCAAGAATGGGCTAATGAAATCCACAATACTCTTGCCACAGTTATGAGCGAAGTTAAAACCGATGATGAATATGTAGAATCTTTTCTTTCTGGCGGCGTTGATTCCTCTTATGTTTTGGCTATATCTGATGCTAATACTTGTAACAGCTGTGGATACGATGACAGTCGACTTGATGAATCGGGTCTCGCGCGTGAAACCGCCGATATCTTAGAACGCAAATTTAATCGCTGTGTTATAACCCCTGAACAATACTTTGATATTGTGCCTTACGTTATGTATAATATGGAGCAACCTTTGGGTGATGCTTCGGCAGTGGCATTTGCACTGGGCTGTATTTCTACCGCAAAAGGTACCAGTATTTGTTATTCAGGTGAAGGCGCTGATGAATTTTTTGGCGGATACAATATGTATCGCAACGCAGAACGCTATGGTGAAAACCTTAAAACATTTTATGTAGGTAACACCAACATAATGAAGGAAGATGAAAAGCGTATCATCCTTAAAAAATATTACGAAAACTTTGAGCCTATCGACTTAGTAAAAGATATTTACCTAGAAAACGAAGGTCTTGACCCTCTATCTAAAATGTCAGATGTTGATATTCAAGTTTGGCTTGAAGGCGATATTTATCTTAATGTTGATAAAATGAGTCGCGCCGCAGGACTAGAAGTTCGTATGCCACTTACAGATATGCGAATCTTTGATATTGCAAGTCGTATGCCATCAATATATAAAGTAAATGATGAGCAAAACAAAGTCGCGCTTCGTACCGCAGCCGCAAAGGTATTACCAGAGGAAATTGCATTCCGTAAAAAGTTAGGTTTCGTGGTACCGATACGTATGTGGATGGCTGACAGCCGCTATAACGCAGATGTTATTAGACTTTT
>JAZRKK010000005.1:0-11183 GCA_045646305.1 Acutalibacteraceae bacterium | reverse complement strand
ACCGGTAGAGTATATGGCGATTTGTTAGGTTTGCTCACAACTTTGCAAGGTTTAGCACTTGCGTACAACAGAGATATGCAAGAGGACAAAGAGGGTGTGTTCGATGCTTGTGACACAGTTAAAATGTGTTTAAAGGTATTTACACCTATGATTTCTACAATGACAGTGTTAACTGATAATATGAAAAAAGCGGCTGGCGAAGGCTTTATCAATGCTACTGACCTTGCTGATTATCTTGTTAAAAAGGGTATGCCGTTCCGTACAGCATATAAAATTTCAGGCCAGTTGGTTGCCCTTTGTATGAGCAAAAAAACTGTGCTAGAAGATTTGCCTATCGAAGAATACAAACAATTTAGCGATTTGTTTGATGAAGAACTTTACGATGCAGTAAATTTAGAAAACTGTGTTAAACGCCGTATTTCAGAAGGCGGAACATCAATTGAATCTGTTGAAAAGCAGATTGAATATGTAAAAGAACAACTTAAATAAAAATTAAAACCCACTGAATCCAGTGGGTTTTGTTTTATTTTTTTATATATTTTTTAATAGCATTAAATGACTCATCGCTTATATGATGTTCTATTTTACATGCATCCTCACAGGCGGTTTGTTCGCTTACGCCAAGTTTAATTAAAAATTCTGATAAGATTGTATGTCGTTGGTACATTTTTTCCGCAACTTCGCGCCCTGCATCGGTAAGGGTTAAAAAACCATTTTGGTCTGCCTCAACAAAACCACCTTTTTTTAGAAGGCTCATTGCTCGGCTTACACTTGGTTTTGAATAGCCTAAATGCTCACATACATCAATAGATCGAACATAACCCATTCTTTTGTTAAGAACATAAATAGACTCGATATACATTTCGCCTGATTCTTGTAAATGCATAAAAACACCTCTTTTACAATTATATCATAACATAATAAAAGGCAAATTGCAACACACACAAATTTATAAAATTTTCCTTGACAAATTGTGGCAAAGGTAGTATTATTGTATGCGGTTAGCGGGGACTAACCGTTATTTTGTGAATTTAAGTTAGCGTAGGCTAACTAAAGAGGAGTGTGACAAAAATGAATTTAACACAGGCCACCATAGGTGAAGAGTATATAATAAAGAATATAGTTACAGATGATGAAGAATTAGATGCATTTTTGTTTTCACTTGGTTGTTATAGTGGCGAACCAATTACCATTGTATCAAGTAAAAAAAAGACACTTGTTATATCTATAAAAGATAGCAGATATTGTATTGATAGTGCACTTGCTGCCGCAATTGAAGTGTTTGAATAAAAGCACAATAAACTTTAAATTTTTTAAATGCAAGTTAGCGTACGCTAACTGGTTTTGGGGAGATAAATATGAGAATCGCACTTACTGGCAATCCAAATAGTGGTAAGACCACGATGTTTAATGCTCTTACAGGTTCTAGTGAGAGAGTAGGCAACTGGGCTGGTGTTACTGTTGATAAAAAAGAGGGTCAAATTAAAAAATCATACTGTTCAAGTGATGAACAATTAATTGCAGTTGACCTTCCGGGCGCTTACTCTATGTCACCATTCACAAGTGAAGAATGTGTTACAAGTGACTATGTAAAAAATGAAAATCCCGATGTTATCATAAATATAGTAGACGCTACCAATCTTAGTCGTAGTTTGTTTTTTACAACACAACTTTTAGAACTTGGTATTCCTGTTGTAGTAGCGCTTAATAAAAGTGATATAAACGAAAAGAAAAAAACTATAATTGATGAAACCTTGCTTTCAAAAAAAATAGGATGCCCTGTGGTTGGTACTATATCTACTTCATCAGATGGGTTAAAAACATTAATTGAAACAGCGGTAGCACAAGTGGGCAAGGAGCAGTTAGCGCCTTATATAGAGAAAGATGTTGACATCACTAACAAAGTTGCGGTTGTTGCAGCCGATCGTAAGCGTTTTGAGTTTGTAAACAGTATTGTAAAATCGGTTGAAACACGCACAGTGCTTACCAAGGACCAAACTATAGGTGATATAATCGATAATATAATTACAAACAAATGGCTTGGAATACCTATTTTTGCCGTTGTTATGTTTTTGGTGTTTCAAATTTCACAGGTTTGGATTGGTACGCCTGTCGCAGATTTGCTTGTGGGTTGGCTTGAGATTTTTCAAACTTGGGTAGGCAGTTTTATAAGCAATGAATTGATATATGCAATATTAGTTGATGGTATTATAGGCGGTGTCATTGCGGTAGTGGGATTCTTGCCACTAGTTATGGTAATGTATTTCCTCATAGCACTTCTTGAAGATTGTGGTTATATGTCACGAGTAGCAGTAGTGTTAGATCCAATATTTAAAAAGGTTGGGCTTTCGGGTAAATCAGTAATACCATTTGTAATTACAATAGGCTGTGCAGTACCTGGTGTTATGGCTAGTCGTACAATACGTAACGAACGAGAGCGTAGGGCGACCGCTATGTTAGCGCCTTTTATGCCTTGCGGTGCTAAAATTCCAGTAATTTCGCTTTTTGCAGGTGTGTTTTTTAACAAGGCTGGATGGGTAAGTACGGTTTGTTATCTTTCGGGTATATTGCTCATATTTATCGGAGCGTTGCTAGTTAACAAAATCACAGGTAATAGCGCTAAAAAGTCATATTTTATAATCGAGCTATCAGATTATAAGATACCATCATTTTGGAATGCAATTAAGTCGATGTGTTCTCGTGGTTGGGAGTATGTAGTTAAGGCTGCTACTATAATTTTACTTTGCAATACAGCGGTCCAACTTATGCAAACATTTACTTGGCGATTTACCATTGCAAATGAAACAGCAAGTAATTCAATACTCGAATCAATTGCAAGTCCATTTGCATATCTTTTAGTACCTATTGTGGGAGTCTTATCTTGGCAATTGGCAGCAGCTGCTGTAACAGGATTTATTGCAAAGGAAAACGTTGTAGGAACATTGGCTGTGTGCTTTTCAATAACAAATTTTATTGATACCGATGAATTGGCGCTTGTAGGAGGCGGTAGTGAGGTAGCGGCTGTAATGGGTCTATCTAAAGCAGCGGCACTTGCTTATTTGATGTTTAATCTTTATACACCGCCATGTTTTGCTGCAATTGGAGCTATGCGCTCAGAGATGAAAAGTGCAAAATGGCTGTGGGGCGGTATAGGATTACAGCTTACAATAGGATATATTGTAGCGTTTTTAGTTTACCAGATTGGTACATTTATTGCATTAGGCAAATTTGGTACAGCGTTTATACCAGGTTTTATAGCAGTTGTTGTTATGGCTCTAATAATTTTTGTAATTATTATAAATACTGATAAAAAAATAAAGAAAAAGGCTTAAGGAAAATTTATGAATATTGGCGATTACATAGCATTGATTATTATAGCCGTTATTGTTTTGAGTGCTATAATTTACATAATTAGTCAAAAGAAAAAAGGCGTAAAATGTATTGGCTGCTCACACGCAAACAAGTGTAACAGTTGTAGTTGTAATGCTAAAAAATAAAGTTAAAATCTCTTGCTGTAAAAAGCAAGAGATTTTTTGTTGTTATGTATATTTGTTCATAATTTGGTGGTAAAATTATATATGGTAAATATTTGATAGGAGGTGTCAAAAATAAAAACTAAACTTAAATCTCGGCGTGGTATACCATTTCCTACTCATATTATTTTTTCTGTAATAGCATTGCTTATTCAAAGTTTTTTCTTTATTGTTGTAATATTAAAGCTTAGAGAACACTACCTTTTTATTAATACGCTTTGCACGATACTTGCTGTGATAACAGTTCTTCATATTGCTAATCGTGGTGGAAAGTCTGGGTATAAAATTCTTTGGATAATTTATATTCTGGCTGTACCTATTTTTGGCGTAATGACATATATGTTGCTTGGTGGAGGACGTGTTTTTCCACATGTTAAACGCAAATTGCAAAAGTGTGAAGATAAATATGTTAAGCAATTAACTAATAGTAAAGAAATTTTTGAAACTTTGCGTTATAACGATGGTCTTCACTCACGCCAAGCAGAATATCTAAATCTTGAGTCGGGGTATCCAATTTATAAAAATTCATCGGTTGAGTTTTTGGCGCCGGGCGAAAAATTTATGCCTCGATTTTTAGAGGAGCTTGAAAAAGCGCAAAAATATATTTTTATTGAATTTTTTATTATTGCCGAAGGTAAAATGTGGTCGGCAATTAGTGAAATACTTGAACGCAAGGTGACTGAAGGTGTAGAGGTTAAGGTTTTGTTTGATGATTTTGGTTCAATAAAACGCCAAAATAAAAACTTTATAAAACTTCTTAAACAAAAAGGCATAGAAGTCGCAGTATTTAATAAAATTCGACCATCAATAGACATTTTTATGAACAATCGTAACCATCGTAAAATAGTAGTTATAGATGGTAAGGTAGCAATAACGGGCGGGTTGAATATTGCAGATGAGTATATAAATCAGTTAGAGCGTTTTGGTTATTGGATGGATTGCGCGGTGATCGTAAAAGGAGAAGCGGTGAACAGCTTTTTAGCAATGTTTTGTAGCACGTGGGAGTTTACAACGGGTAGAGAGATAGATATATCTTCGCATATTGCATCTAATGCAGCGATTGAAAAGGGTTTTTTATTGCCTTATGCAGATGGTCCTTTGGATGATAAAAGACCAGCCGAGGGTATTTATATGCAAATACTTAATTCGGCACAAAGATATGTATATATAGCAACACCATATCTTATAATAGATAATACGATGAAAGAAGCTTTATCTCTTGCTGCAAAATCTGGAATTGATGTTAGAATAATAACACCTCATATTCCTGATAAATGGTATGTTCATCCTGTAACACAATATAATTATTACGATCTGCTTAAAGCTGGTGTCAGGATTTATGAATACACACCAGGATTTATACATTCAAAATTTTTTGTCTCGGATGATTCGGTTGCAACGGTGGGAACGGTAAATATGGATTATCGAAGTTTTATATTGCATTTTGAGTGTGGTGTATGGATGTGTAATAACAAAACAGTAATTGATATAAAAGAACATTTTGAAAATTTGCTTTTGCAATGTGAAGAAATAACATTTGAAAAGCACAATAAATCACCATGGTATATAAAAATAAAACGTGCAATTTTACATCTTTTTGCGCCATTTATGTAAAAAACTCTTGACATTTGCTTTAAAAAAGTGGATTATTAAATAAAGAATAAAAAATAGGAGGTAATTCATAATGAAAGGTTTTTTAAAATTTTTAGGTACAGTTGTAGCTATTTTTTCAGCAGTAATTGGAGCGTTAGCTGTTTTTGACAAGCTTACTCAAAAGAACCGAATTAAAGATGGTTATCTCGTGTGCGAAGTGCCTGATAACGATATAGATGACTAAACCTTAAAGCAGCTGAAATTCAGCTGCTTTAAATTTTGTAATAATACGCATACCACAAGAATAAACTTTAGTAAAAGTATTTTGTGGAGTGTGTATATAATGGAGCAAAAAAACTTAAAAACAAATGTATTTAGTCTTGATACAGTATTTTGTGAATCGGCTGAACAACCTATTGATGTTGATTTTACTCTGCCTGATTATTATTCAGATATATCTAAAATTTTAAAATGTCGAGCGATATCAAGAATAGCATCTAAAGGTATAAATGGCGCTCACATATCAATAGAGGGCTGTGTGACTATAACGGTGATTTATTGTGGTAGTGATGGATGTATTAGTTCTTATGAACACCAACATCCTTTTTCAAAAACTTTCGATACAGGTCTTAACACCGAAGGATGTGTGCTAAGTGTTAAAACTAAATGTGAGTATATAAATTGTCGCGCTGTAACAGGCAGAAAAATTGATATTCATGGTGCTGCCGGTATATATGTTAATCTTACTCGTAGAAAAATAACAGAAGTAATATCAGACATAGATAATCCTAATGTTGAGGTACTAAGAGGCAATGTTCTTGCTACAATGCCTATTGGCTGTAGTGATAAATATCTCGTTATAGAGGAAGAAATGGAATTAGGAACAGGTCAGCCTGATATACATTGTCTTATACGATATGATGCAGAAGCAGCAGTTACAGATAGTAAAATTTTGGCTGGAAAATCAGTAGTCAAAGGCGAGATGAATATAAAAATTTTGTATTCATCTGAAAATGGTATGGTTCATACCGTAAGAAACTGTATTCCTTTTAGCCAAATGATTGAACTTGAAAACATAACCGATCAATGCAGTTGCGAGTCAAAAGTTTGTATAGCTCACCTTGAAATAAAGCCTAGAATTTCGGCATCCGGTGACAGCCGATCATTTTTGCTTAATTCTAAATTGCTCGTCACAAGTGAATGTTATTGTAATAATGATGTTTCGGTTATTCTTGATGCGTATTCTAAAAGATTTGAAGCAGATATTTCTAAAAATGAAATGTGTTTTAGTAATATATGTGAAAATGTGCATGAAAGTTTCAGTTGCAAGAAAATTATCGAATTTACCGGTGGTACGCTTTCGTCAATTTCGGATATGTGGTCTGATATTAAAATAGAAAATGTGCATTTTACAAGTGTAGGTATGTGTGTTAAAGGTATAGTTACAGCCTATATAATAGCAGTTGACAATAAAAACGATCCTTGTTTTTATGAAAAGGATGTTGAATTTGAATATATTCACCCAACAAATAGTAAAAATGGCAATTTAAAATGTTCACCTGAAATTACTGTGTCATCAATGAATTACACAATTACTGGCGAATCGGCTATGGAACTGCGTATAGAATTTAATGTTTCTGCCGCTATTTATGAATGTAGCAATACACCGCTAATTTTAGATTTAAAACTCAGTGATGAACCTATAAAAAAAGTAATGCAGGGTGCGATGATTGCATATTTTGCATCGGCTGGTGAAAACATTTGGGACATATCACGTAATTATTTTGCTGATATGAATATAGTTAAGCAAATTAATGAAATTGATGAAAATATTTTAACCGAAGATAAAATGATTTTAATACCTAACAATTAATAAAACCTGCGCGAGGCTGATAGCTTGGCGCAGGTTTTATTGTCTTGACACTTGAAACAATTTATTGTAAAATCATTATGTATTATTATGTGGAGAGGGATGCTATGAAAGAAAACAAAAATAATTTATTCACTGTAAGTCGCGGTGGAATGGCAAAATTATTATTGTTTGTATATGATGCGATTGTTGTTAATTTATCTTACTTGCTTGCAATTTGGTTAAGGTTTGACTGTGAGATAAATACACTTTTGCAAACTGCGCCTGAATTTTTATATGCTTGGCTATATTTTATACCTATAAATACAGTGGTATCTTTAGTCGTTTTTTCGATGTTTAAGCTTTATCGAAGTGTATGGACATTTGCATCATACAGAGAATTTTTTAATGTTGTATATGCTACTAGTGTTTCTTTTTTAATGCATACAGTTGGCATAACAGCGCTTATTAAATTTAGTGACTTACCTTTAGGTCGAATGCCATACACATACCACATCTTTGGAGTAATACTTCAGTTTTTCTTTGTGTTAAGTGTAAGATTTGCATATCGTTTTATTTTGCTTGAACGTTCACGCCGTGCGGTTGCTCGTGATAAAAAGTCTTCTCGTGTTATGTTAGTTGGAGCAGGTGCTGCCGGCAGAATGGTACTTCACGACATGAATCTTGCCACAGACTCAAAAGATAATGTTGTGTGCCTTATTGATGATAACCCACATAAAATAGGTAAGTACATCGATGGATTGTGTATTGCTGGCAATCGTTACGATATACCACGTTTAGTTGACAAGCATAACGTTGATAAAATATACATAACAATACCAACACTTTCACCTGTTGCTAAAAGAGAAATTCTTGATATTTGTAAAGTAACAGATTGTGAACTTAAGATATTACCTGATATATATGAACTTCGCGATGAGAAAATAGGTAAAAACACACTTGTTGATGTCGATATAGAAGATTTGCTTGGACGTGAGCCAATAACCGTTGATATGGGTGAAATTTTCACATTCTTGCGAGATAAAACTATTCTCGTAACAGGTGGTGGCGGTTCAATTGGTAGTGAACTGTGTCGACAAATAGCAGATCACAATCCAAGAAAACTAATTATATTTGATATATACGAGAACAATGCTTATGATATTGAGCAAGAGTTGCGCGAAAATCATCCTGAACTCGATTTGGAAGTTTTGATAGGCTCAGTTCGTGATAGTCGTAAGATTTTTGATGTTTTTGTAAAATATAAACCCGAAATTGTATATCATGCTGCGGCACATAAACATGTTCCACTGATGGAAAACAGCCCACAAGAAGCTGTAAAAAATAATGTACTTGGTACATACAAAACTGCTTTTGCAGCAGCACTTAACGGATGTGAGCGTTTTGTGCTTATAAGCACTGACAAGGCTGTAAATCCAACAAATATAATGGGCGCAAGTAAAAGACTTTGCGAAATGATTGTTCAATCATTTGATAAATTGATTAAAGAAGAAAAGTTTGATAAATTATATCCTCTTTATGAACATGATGACAGCAAGGTTGAGGATCGCTTTATTTGCGGCGATTCAAAAATCAAAACAGAATTTGTAGCTGTGCGTTTCGGCAATGTTTTGGGGTCTAACGGATCGGTTGTTCCTGTGTTTAAAAAGCAGATAGCAAAGGGCGGCCCGGTAAAGGTTACACATCCTGATATTATTCGTTACTTCATGACAATACCTGAGGCAGTAACTCTTGTGTTACAAGCAGGTACTTATGCTGCGGGTGGCGAAATATTTGTGCTTGATATGGGCGCACCTGTAAAGATTGATACATTAGCGCGAAATCTTATAAGGCTTTCAGGATATAAACCAGATGTTGATATAAAGGTAGAATACACAGGTTTAAGACCAGGTGAAAAGCTTTTTGAAGAGCGACTTATGGAAACAGAAGGTCTTAGAACTACGCCTAATAAACTTATAAACATTTGCAATCCTACTGATTTTAATTCGGATGAGTTATTTAGCAATATAGAAAAACTTATGCATATATGTTATGAACAACCCGAAGAAGTAAAGCGTTTTGTGGAGTCCATAGTTCCGACATATCATCCTGCGGGTGAGCATGGCACTACCGATAAACCCGAAGCGTATAAAGAGCAATTAAAAGCTATGGCTAACGCTTCTAAATAAAAATTAAACCCAACAAACTTTTAAGTTTGTTGGGTTTTTAATTTAATCGAAAAAGTCTTTTATTTTATCAACAAAAGATTTTTGTTTTTTATAGTTTTTGTCATCGGTTGCATTATCAAAGTCTTTGAGTTTTTCTTTTTGTGATTTTGATAAATCGCGTGGAACTTCAACTACTATCTTAACATATTGGTCGCCCTTGCCCGCGTAATTAAGTCGTTGTATACCTTTGCCTTTTAGTTTAAATTCATCACCAGGCTGTGTGCCTTCGTGAATAGTAAATTTAACTTTTCCATCAAGGGTAGGAACCGTGATTTCATCACCTAATGCCGCTTGTGCAAAAGTGATTGGTATTTCACAGTATACATCATAACCATCACGAATGAAAATTGGATGAGGGCGAACATTTACGCTAACTCGCAAATTACCTGATGGGCCACCGTTTGCACCAGCATCACCACCACCACGAACAGAAATAACTTGGCCATCATCAATACCGGCAGGTATTTCGATGGTTTTTTCTACTGTGTGGCGAATTCTGCCTTTACCTGCGCAAGTGTGACATGGATTGTCAATAACCTTGCCAGAGCCGTGACAATGATTACAAACAGTTTGGGTCTGTATTTGACCAAAAGGAGTGCGTTGTACGCTGCTAACTTGACCGCTACCATGACAAACAGGACATGTTTTTGCGCTGCTGCCTTTTTCACAACCTGTTCCACCGCAGTCAGAACAGTTATCGATTTTAGTAACTTTAATTGTTTTTTTACAACCTTTTGCAGCTTCTTCAAATGAAATATTTACAGATGCAGATGCATCATTTCCTCGGCGAGGAGCATTAGGGTTGGTTTGTCTTCCACCACCAAATCCTCCAAAGCCGCCACCAAACATGCTGCCTAAAATGTCGCCAAGGTCACCAAAATCACCAAATCCTCCGAAGCCACCGCCGTATGCACCGCCACCAGCACCAAAGTTCGGATCAACACCGGCGTGACCAAATTGGTCATAGCGTGCGCGTTTTTCTTTATCTGATAAGATTTCGTAGGCTTCGTTAACCTCTTTAAAATTCTTTTCAGCTACTTTGTCATCTGGGTTTAAGTCAGGATGATATTTTTTAGCAAGTTTTCTATATGCTTTTTTAAGTTCATCATCAGATGCAGATTTATCAACACCTAAGACTTCGTAATAATCTCTTTTATCTTCTGCCACAGATATTCTCCTAAAAATTTATGTACGGTGCGACCGAAGTCGCACCATAGCATTTTTTAATTATTTGTTATCGTCAACGTCAGTAAAGTCAGCTTCGTATACGTTGTCGTTAGGTTGTGCGTTTGCATCAGCGCCACCAGCAGCTTGTTGAGCTTCGGCAGCTGCCTTGTAAACCTTTTCGCTTACAGCAAAAATTTCTTTTTGTAGTTCTTCTTGACGAGCTTTGATTGCATCAATATCTTCACCCTTAAGTGCTTCTTTCAAAGCTTCTTTAGCGGTTTCAATCTTAGCTTTTTCATCATCAGAAAGTTTATCACCGAAATCAGCAACAGTTTTTTCTGTCTGATAAATCATCTGGTCAGCGTTGTTACGTACATCAACTGCTTCGCGGCGTTTTTTATCTTCTGCTGCATATTCTTCAGCTTCTTTAACTGCCTTATCAATGTCATCTTTTGACATGTTTGTATTTGAAGTAATTGTAATATCGTTTTCTTTACCTGTACCAAGGTCTTTTGCTGATACGTGAACGATACCGTTTGCATCTATATCAAATGTAACTTCGATTTGTGGAATGCCACGTGGAGCTGCTGCGATACCATCGAGGTGGAACACACCAAGAGTTTTATTATCTTTTGCAAACTCACGTTCACCTTGTAATACGTGAACTTCTACAGAAGGTTGATTGTCAACGGCTGTTGAGAATATTTGGCTCTTTTTGGTAGGAATAGTAGTGTTGCGTTCGATAACCTTTGTTGAAACGCCGCCCATTGTTTCAATACCAAGTGAAAGTGGTGTAACATCGAGAAGGAGAAG
>JAZRKK010000004.1:0-6360 GCA_045646305.1 Acutalibacteraceae bacterium | reverse complement strand
CGTTTTTGGCGTACAAAGGCTGGCTCAAATGATGGCGTTGGCGAAGGATATTTAAATGCTACTGACGGTTGGAGTACTTTTGAGTATTCAACTCCTAAATACACAATTGATACAACCGTATTCTATTTACAAATAACCGGCACTACACCTGCGGGTACCGAGATTTGCATTGACAACTTTACGGTTTTAACTACATCTGATTACGAAAGACTTACAGCAGCAAAGGCTGAATATGTAACTGCAAAGGCAGAATATGATGAGGCAAAAACTGCTTATGATGAGTCAACGCAAGAGAGCGAGGAGCAAAAGGCAGCAAGAATTGATTTTGAAGCAAAGCAAGCTGCTTACAATGCGGCAAAAACAGCCTATGACACCGCAAATAGCAAATATGCCTTTTATGAGGATTACAGTGATCTTTCAAATGTAAAAATGGGTTATGTTGCGAAAGGCGATGCGAACACAGGTTCGCGATATTACACAGTTGATACGTCTGGTGGTTATGCTATTTTAACCGCCACGGGAACTGCTTGGTATGGTGTTAGCCTTTCAACAGCAAATTATACATCTTTTTCAGTTACATCCGGCGAAGAATACCTACTTAAATTTAGATATCATGCCGCATCGGGAGATTTGCAGCGTTATTTAAAAATTTATGGCACTTCTGCTGCGACTGGTAATGCTGGTAATATCTTAACGCCAACGGCACTTACCATAAATGGAGAAAATAAAGATAATCTTATATCAAGTGCTGTAGGTTGCAAATTGAATGACTACGGTTTAACAAACGACTGGGTAGAAGTTGAAATTAGATTTACACCAACAACCAGCTATGTATATTTTTATTTACATACAATCAATGGTACTGTGACTCACCTTGATGATATTTCGGTTATATCCAAGGCAAATTATGACGATTTGTTGACTGCCGAAGAAAATCTTATATCGGCAAAATGTGAGTATGCAGTTTCGTTTGAAAATTATAAGCCCTACGTTGCAGACAAATTAGATAGATATGCCGAAGCTGTTGAAATTGCAAATGCGCACTATATTGAAAACATTGAAAACATTCGTGATGATGCAGTTATTACTGAAGCAACCTGTATAAAGCCCGGTGTATATTATAAAAACTGTCCTCATTGCGGACGCCTTTCTACCGAAACCTTTGAAGTAGATACAGATGCATCAAATCACAAAAATACCGAGTATGTATATAACTCGATGACAGAAAGAGTTCTACATTGTAATGACTGTGGTATAGATGTTAAAACCGAAACAGTCTATGGCTTTGCAGATGCTAACTGTGACGGTAGCGTTAATATTTGTGACTTGGTTAAGCTTGACGATGCTGTAAAGGGAACTAATACCGTGAATGATAATGTTGACCTTGACAGTGACAAAGTTATAAACCAAAACGACCTTGCTATTGAAAGAAGTATTCTTTTGGATGTTTATAAAAATGTTACTGTTGATAGCAATCTTTCAAGCAATGCCCCCGCAAATGATAACACATTTAACACCAAGGATATGTGGGCAGCGCTTTACGTAGTGGCAGACGAGGGCACTGTAAATGTAACAGGTGATTATAAGATTACTGATGAGAATTTAGAGTTGAATACCCACGGTAAGCTTGTTACTCTCACGGGTAGAAAACTTGATTTTACTGACAAACAAATCGTCAACTTCCGTGGCAATATTACACTTAAAGACATATCTGTTGATTGGAATACAGCAACTAACGCTGAAGTATTTGCAAACGGTTATAAGGTGACTATTGGTGAAAATGTAACAACAAACGGTAGACTTGACCGCATTTATGGCGGTTCAGCTTCAGGTACCATTGAAAGCACTAATCTTACTCTGCTTTCGGGCAACTATAACTGGATATATGGCGCGAATAAAGACGGTACTGTTACAGGCACTGCAAAGCTTCATGTAGGCGGCAATGTAAACAGTGCATTGACTGACTCACAAATTCAAGATCACAATCTTGGCGAATATTATATTTTTGGTGGTGGACGAATGTACACAAATACTGTAGGAAATGTACATTTGACTATTGCTGATAATGCAAGGGCGCTTAAAGTATATGGAGCAGGCGTAGAGGGTAACGTTACAGGCAAAACTGAGGTTTTATTTAAAGGCGGAAGAGTTATGTCCTTAACTGGCGGCCTTTATAATTCACGTGGTTCGGTAACCAATATAGAAGTCACTATGTCGGGAGGCTTGACTGAACAGGTTATTGGCGGTAACGAAAGCTCCGGTATGACAAATGCAGGCAGTAGCACCAAGGTCACCGTTACAGGCGGTACCATAGCACGTAGAATTTTTGGTGGATGTTTCAACAATTGGCAAGGTGGTGTGTACTCAAATACTGTTAACGGTACTACCGAGGTTTATCTTGGCGGTAATCTTGAG
Source organism: Acutalibacteraceae bacterium (assembly GCA_045646305.1). Classification (GTDB taxonomy): domain Bacteria; phylum Bacillota; class Clostridia; order Oscillospirales; family Acutalibacteraceae; genus UBA737. The sequence continues at coordinate 3,945 of JAZRKK010000004.1, read as the reverse complement.
CCTAGCTTCAATTATAACCCACCTTCAACTTTAGGTTCTCTGGAAAATGACAACACAATCACAGCAGGTAGTAGAAGTACCACCAATCCTTCAACCGAGACATCGACACTCTATATTACACAATCACTTCTTGATAAATATAACTCAAAGCTTGGTGAAAAAACAGAAGGATATGCATATGATTATCGAGTGATCGTGGAGGAATAGTTTTTAAAATTAATTTCGTTTAGAGGGCACAACTCTAGTTGTCATGAAAAACCATCCTTTCTAAGGGTTGTGCCTTTCTACATAATATTGTTATAATGATTGTAGTTAGTCGAAACGCTCTAAAAGCGTTTTGACAAGCTACTTGACAAGTGGCTTTAGCAAAATTAAATTATATATTTAATTTTGCACGACACTCATTTCAATGGAAATGGACAAATTTTTAGTAAAAATTTGTCACAAAATCAAAGATTTTGTGGCGAAACGAGATTGTTTCGCCTAACCTTTTTCATTATAGGGGGCACGGCTTTAATGGCCTCATACTCCTTTTAAAGTCGTGCCCTTTAATAATTGTTTGAAGAGGCGTGACTCTAATGGTTTCTCGATCATCCTTTTAGAGTCATGCCTTTTTCATATATAAAATAAAATCAATTTAAATATTTTTAATTTTTTTGAAAGAGTTGTTAGTTATGAGTAAAGAAATTAAAATCTATGGATTTGCCGATGAGGCTAATAGGATGATTGACGAACAAATCAAGGCTATGCATCGCAATGGCCTTGCAGGTCTTGAAATTCGTAACGTTGACGGCACTTGGATCGCAGGTGTTGAGACAGATAAAATCCGCGAAGTAAAGGCAAAGATGGATGCAGCAGGTCTTGAGACCTGGTCAATCGGTTCATCAATCGGTAAGATTGACATTGAAACAGGCGATTTTGCAGCCCACCTTGAAAATCTTAAAAAGATGATTGAATTTGCTCATATTCTTGATGCTAAGAACCTTCGTGCGTTCTCATTCTTTATTCCAAAGGGCAAGAACCCCGCAGATTACAAGAATGAAGTTATGGACAGACTGGGAATTATGCTTGATGTTATGCGTGGTAGTGGAGTTACGTTCTGTCACGAAAACGAAAAGGGCATTTACGGTGATATTGCACCTCGTTGCCTTGAAATTCTTGACACCTTCCCCGAAATAGAGGGTGTATTTGATACTGCGAACTTCGTTCAATGCGGTCAGGATACAGCAGATGCTTGGAATATGCTTAAAAACCGCATTAAGTACGTTCACGTTAAAGACGCAAGGATGTCTGATGGTGTTGTAGTGCCTCCTGGTCGCGGCGATGGTAACTATAGCCTCATTATTCCTGAGTATTTAGCACAGGGTGGCACAGTATTTACTATGGAGCCGCACCTTACCGAGTTCGTAGGTCTTGCAAGTCTTGAACGTGAAGGTGAGGAAAGTGCCGTAGGCGAAATTAAGTTTAACAGCAATGAAGAAGCATTTGATTATGCATGCAAAACATTTGATATACTTTTGAAGGAATGTTTGTGAAAGTAAGCAGTTGCTATTTTTATATTAAATTCGTTTAGAGAGGTGCATCCATAACAGCTTCTAAACCATCCTTTTACGGTTGTACCTTTTCTATAAATTTATTTAAAGAGGCATAACTCTAATTGTTGAACATACTCCTTTTTAGAGTTGTGCCTTCTTTAAATATTATTTTAGTTTGAAAGGGCATAGCCTTATACCTCTATCTATTGATAATCATATTTTTCCAATTAAAGGTTATGCCCTGACAAATTATATAAATTAAGGGGGACAGATAATATATGGCTAATAAAATGTTCCAGGAATTCGTTAATAATATGAATGTTGCCATAGATAAAACTTTTGGCATTATAGATGAAGAAAATAATATTATTGCTTGCAATGATTTTGAATTTGTCGGAAGAAAAATAAATATCGATGAATTTACGTTTAATAATGCCATTTCGCAAGAAAAATACTCATTTAAATCAGTTGCTTCGACTGAAAATATCAATTACACTATTTTTGTAGATGGTAATGATGTTTTATCTGAAAATTATGCATCAATAATTGCCGTTGTATTTTCTAATATTAAAAATTACTACGATGAAAAATACGATAAAAACCGTTTTATAAAAGATGTTATTTTAGATAATATATTACCTGGAGATATTTATATTAAGGCACGAGAACTGTACTTTGACAATGAGGTTGCTCGTACAGTAATGGTAATACGCAACGTAGAAATAAGCGATATTTCTACATATGAAATTATACAAAAAATTTTCCCTGACAGAACCAAGGATTTTGTTATTAGCATAAATGAAAATGAAGTTGCATTAGTAAAAGAAACACGCAATGATATAAATCGAAAAGACTTACAAGAATTAGCAAAATCAATTTCTGAAACACTTGCATCAGAATTTTATATTCATACCGTTATAGGTATAGGAAGCACTGTTAATACTATAAAAAATCTTTCTAAATCATTTAAGGCAGCACAAGCAACACTTGAAATTGGTAAAGTTTTTGATAATGAAAAATCAATACTTTCTTACGATAATCTTGGAATAGCAAGACTTATTTATCAAATGCCAACCACATTATGCGAGAGTTATTTAAATGAAATTCTCAAACGTGGTACAATAGATATGATTGACGAAGAAACATTGTTTACAATTCAAAAATTTTTTGAATATAATTTGAATGTTTCCGAAGCTTCCAGACAACTTTTTATTCATAGAAATACTTTGTTGTATAGAATTGAAAAAGTAAAAAAGATAACCGGACTTGACCTTAAAGAATTCGATCAAGCCATAACTTTTAAAATTGCACTTATGGTAAACAAGTACCTTAAGAGTAATCCAAATAGGTTCTAAAAATATTCTTTATAACAAGGGAAAAACAGTTTGTCAAATGTTAGAGGCGGTTTTTGTAAAAATATTTTTATTACGAAAATTTTAAGAATTTTACTTGACAAAATGTCCCGTACTTTATATAATAAAATTGTAACTAGGTTTGATTTTCGTTCTCATTAGAGAACATAGGTTTGATGTACAAAGGTCGGATTTCTCTTTAAAGGGAGTATTCCGTCCTTTTTTAGTTTCTGCAAAGCAGAGTTAATTGAAAAATCCTTAAAAATTTACGATAAATCGTTTTTAGATATATAAATCCCCATCAGTGCTTTTAAATCAGTATTAACAAGTGGATATACTTGTTTTTAGGTATGAGTTGTTGTCACTTTGAGGACTTCTGTATGAGATGAAGGTTGAGTATTTAGCTAATATTAAACCTTTTTAATCTGCGAAAGCAGATAGCCACCTTTTTAGGTCTAACCCCCACTAGTCTTTTGACTGGCTTTCAACTACAAAACACAGGTGTATTCTGCCCATTTGCAGAAAAAACCGCCGACAAATAATAAATCTATCCTGGATACGCTTATATATTAAGCCGTAAAACAGTCTCACATGATTGTTTTGCGGCTTTTTTGCGTTTTTAGGTACATCATTAAAATCCCCACCAATTGTGTACGAGGGATTGGTGAGTGGTATGCACTTTGTACAACAGCAAGGCAGTGCTGTTCTATTTTAATATATCGGTTTTCCTGCCTGAAAACTAAAAGCACCTGCAAATGCAGCTCGACTTATCGGGTTGGTGCAACACCGCAGAGTTTATCTCAGGTTTTTGAAAGCCAAAGCGGTTATCTACTGAACATATGCAGAAATAAATTATAGAGACAGTTATAAAAAGCACGGCGAAACTACCGTATTTACGGGACTTTGGTTGATGTAACGTGCAGAAAAAGAGCAGAAACACAAATTTTCAGTGGGATAAGTGTACCCATTTGCAGACTTTAGAAGGGAGTTATAATGTCTAATTTTTATGTAAATCTTTTGGCGCAGGCTGAGAAGCTTCGCCGCCACAACCGTCAGGG
>JAZRKK010000003.1:0-25915 GCA_045646305.1 Acutalibacteraceae bacterium | reverse complement strand
CCACCTTCGCCAAATTGAACATTTGATTCAGGATTTAATTCGCCACCAGAAAAAAACTTTTCAACATCATTAGAACGTGTATCAACATCTGTACCACGCTCATAAACAATAGGCTTTAAACCTGCACGTGCCAAGGTTAGGGCAGCAAACATACCAGCCGGACCAAAACCAATAATCACAGGTCTAGTATCAGATTGAACTTTTTTCCAGACATATTCCTTTTTGCTAAAGGGTTGTACATTTTTGTTTTTCTTTAAAATTTTCAACTCGTTTTTAACATTTGCAATTATTGAAATACAAAAGTGTACATCTTGTTTATTGCGCGCATCAATAGATTTTCGATAAAGTTCAGCAGATACTATATCGGAGTGGTTGATTTTCAGTTTATTCGCAAGAATGGTATTAACATCATTTAAATCTGTGTCTAACGATATTTTTATGTTATTAACAATTATCATATTTAAACACCAAAATCCTCACAGATAGCATTTGCTGCGCAAACAGCACTACTCCACGCCCATTGCAAATTAAATCCGCCACAATCACCATCAATATCAAGTATTTCACCTATACAATATAGGCCTTTTTCAATTTTAGACTCCATAGTTTTGGAATTAAATTGTGTAGTATCAAGTCCGCCGGCAGTAACCTGCGAATTATCAAAACCTGTTGTACCAGTAACGTTAAATTTCATGCTCTTAATAATTGAAGCAATCTTTTTAATGTCAGAATTTTTTAGTGTAGACACGCTATCGCCAAGTTTTAAGCCACATAATTTGATAACTGCTTGTCCAACACGTTTATTTAGCATACCGGTTAAAAACTCATCAAGATTTCGATTACGCAAAGAAAACACACGGAAATTCAGCATATCACAAACGCTAGAATAGCTTTGTTCACTCATCAAATCCAAAGCAATTACCTTTTCTCCAGACTGTCTTTCTACTTCACGAGAAAGTTGCATAATGGGTGGACCTGAAAGTCCATAATCGCAAAATAAAACTTCACCAAAATCACTACGAATAGCCTTACCATCAATTAAAAGATTAACATCTGCATTAACCTTCATACCTTTAAGTGATTTTACAATATCAGTTTCGGTCTTTAACTGAACAATTGCAGGTGTGGTTTTAATAGTTTTATAACCTGCGTTTTTTATAATTTTAATCATGCTTCCGTTACTACCTAACTTTTGACCTCCTGAATAAAGCCCCGTTGCAACAATAACACTTTCAGCAATGAAATCGCCATTAGTTGTTTTAACTGTAAAAATGTTATCTTTTTTGCTGTACGATAAAACTGAGGTTTCCACGAAAGTATCAATTTCATAATCATCTAGCGCAAAACGCAAACAGTCCACAACAGAAGCTGCTTGTAATGAATACGGATATGCACGTCCGACCTCATCGTATGTAAAAACAACACCTATTTCACTAAAAAAATCAGCAACATAATGATTATCATATGTTTGCAAAGCATATTCAGCAAAATCTAAATTTTCACCATGATAACGTTCGAGATTTATATTAAGGTTGCTAATATTACATCTACCATTACCAGTAGTGATTAGTTTTTTGCCTACGCGAGATAGTTGTTCTAATATTGCCACGCTAATACTGCGGTCACGCATTTTAATATTTATCGCGGCGCACATTCCAGCGGCGCCGCCGCCTATTATTACAACATCATATTTTTGAGTCATCAATAGCCCTCTTATCCGTATTTTTTAACATCGTTATAAATATCGACAATTTGTTTTGCATTTTCATTTTTGTGTTCAAGTAACCATTCATAAACCTGCATATTTGAAAAAGTATCATCCCATGCATTATGGTCGTTGTCAGGATAAATTGTTAATTTTGCATTACCACCAAAATTGTTTACGCGCTCAACCATAATTTCTGACTCTCTAGGCAAGACAACACTATCTTTTGCGCCGTGAAAAGCCCATATTGGTACATTTACAAGACGTAAAGCATTCCAGTACATACCACCACCGCAAATTGGCACAATAGCAGCAAAAAGTTCAGGATGACTCATAGCAAGTTGCCATGTGGCATATCCACCCATACTAGCGCCCATAAGATAAACTCGTTGAGCATCAACATTTTCCATTTGAATAGCATAAATAGTAAATTCTCTAAGCTCTTCCCACATATCAAACCACGTATTTTCGTGACACAATGGCATTATAGCCAAAAACGGAAAATCTTTTAGTTTTTCTCTTTGATGTAAAAATGCGCTATCACGAAGTAACGGTGTGATATCATCACCTCTACCACCTGCTCCATGTAATTTTAAAAGCAATGGATATTTTTGGTTTTCATCAAAATTCTCTGGGAAACATACTATATATTTTATTTTTTTGTATTCTCTAATTTCAGTTTTCATAAAAACACCTCATTTGAAAAATATTTTATCACAAATTAATATTAAACGCAATAAAAAGTGAAAAAGAGCCGTTTTAAAAACGACTCTTTTTCACTTTTAAGGGGTTTGAGGAGAGAATCGCAACTTGCGTTGCGATTGTACCAATAAGGGTGCGGCTCCCTATTTCTTGGTACGCACTAATTTTACAATCTAATTTTTACATTTTTATGAACGCTTTTTAAATATTTTTTAGAATATATTTAAATTTTTTGACAATACTAATTTCGAGGCAACAAAAATCTACACCTCTTGAAAGGAGTATTAACATAATGAAATATTATAAAACGTCAAAATTTGCACAAGCCATAACTTCAACAGGATTTGTAACCATGTTAGCATGTTTATTGATAGCAGTTGGTGCTATCGGTTGGTTTACGCTTTCACGAAAAAACACAGTTAGCGAAACACCATCAAATGATAATTCACAGCAGTCATATCCTGATGTTGAAAATTCATATAATATTGAAAAAGAAGTAGAAATCCAAGAACCACAAGAACCAGTTAACGACAACGTTAGTGATATCCCATACACCGAGAATGTTGAGGATACATCGGTTCAGTCAAAAGAAAAGCTAAACTTTATATTACCGGTAACAGGCACTATATCTAAAAACCACAGCAATACAGCCTTACAATATTCATCAACATACGGTGACATGAGACTTCATACCGGTATTGATATTTTATGTGATAAAGCATCAGATATAAAATCATCAGGTAGCGGAATTGTAAAATCAGTAACAGATGACACTAACCTTGGCAGGGTTATAACAATAGAATATCAAGAAAATATAATTATAAAATATTGCGGAATGGGCAGTGTAAATGTAAAGGAAAATGACAAAGTAGCTGTTGGCGATGTTATTGGAACATCTGGCGAAATACCAAGTGAATGCGCTGATGAATCACATATTCATATTGAGGTTTTATTAAATGGCGAAAGTGTATCTCCACTTGATACATTAGGCATTGAATAACCTGCCCTCGAAATCTTCGTTTAGGGGCAAAAAATGAGCATTGAACAATTGTGTTCAATGCTCATTTGATTACTTAATATATGCTTCAAGTCTATAAATAGGAAATCCTTGTTCTACGAATTTTTGCTCATATTCAGTCAAAATGTTACCTTCGAATTTGCTATTGTGCAAATCGAGCGATACATTTTTAAGAGCAAAGCCATTTTGCGACAACTCTTCGAGTGAAAATTCAAAAAGTTTCATATTATCAGTCTTTTGATGAATTTCAGCAGTTGGTTTCATTATACGCTTATATATTTCAAGAAAACCATGATGCGTTAGTCTATGACAAGCATACTTTTTCTTTGGAAAAGGACAAGAAAAATTAAGAAAAATTTGTTCAATACTTTGTGGTTTAATATGTCTTTCAAGGTATTCAGCAGTACATTTTATAAAACGAACATTTTTTAAATTCATTTTTTGAGCCAATTCACATGCCGATACAATAACATTTGCCTCGCGTTCAACAGCGATTATGTTATATTCAGGATGTGCTGCTGCAAACTCGCATGCAAAACGACCTTTACCACAGCCGACTTCTAAATAAAGAGGTTGAGATGCGCCAAACCAAGAATCAAAATCTATGTAATCTTTATCATAGATTGCTGTCTTAAAATTACGGTCTTCGCTGACACTAGTGTACAAATATTCTGATACAGCTTCCAAACGTTCTTTTAAATATTTTTTCTTTTTCATTCTCATAATTATTCACCAATAATGGCTGCCCAAAAGAGCAGCCGTTAATATTATTTATTAAGATTTTCTAATTTCTCAACAGCCTTGTTAAGATAGTCTTCAGCAAAGTGTTCGATACATCCATTATCTACCATTTGAGTAAGAGAAACATCAATTGGCAACTTTCCAAGCAAATCAATGTTTAACTCATTAGCAACACTTTCGCTACCACCACCAAAAACGCTGAATTCTTTACCACAATCAGGGCATTTTACATAGCTCATATTTTCTACTAAACCTAGTATATTAATATTCATCATTTGGGCCATATTGTAAGCTTTTTTAACGATAAGAGATACCAAATCCTGTGGAGAAGTTACCATAACAATTCCATCGAGAGGAATTGTTTGGAAAACAGTAAGAGGAACATCACCTGTACCAGGAGGACAGTCAATGAACAAATAGTCAAGGTCACCCCAAACAACATCTTGCCAAAACTGTTTAACAGCACCTGCTATAACAGGGCCACGCCATACTACTGGAGCATCGGTCTCTTTAAGCAACATATTAACCGACATAACCTTTATTCCGCCTTTTGACTCGGCTGGCAAAATACCAATTTCATTTTGCATAGCATTACCCATAATGCCAAATGATTTTGGAATAGAAGGACCGGTAATATCGGCATCGAGTATGCCGACTTTATATCCTTTTTTACTCATTAAAGTAGCAAGAAGCGAAGTAACCATTGATTTACCAACGCCACCCTTACCACTTACAACAGCTACAACATGTTTAATGTTGTTAAATTCGCCTGTTGGTTCAATAAAACTTTCTTTTTTTCTGGAAGCGCAATTGCTACCGCAAGAAGCACAATTTCCACTACAATTTTCAGACATTTTCATCACCGCAATGTATTATACATCATTGCATTTTCAAAATCAACTGTAAATTATGTTAAAAATATGTAGTAATTTGTTTTGTGCTTTCTTCAGGTGAATATATAAATTCATCAATATGTTCACCAAAATAAAAATACTTATAATCATAATTTATGTTTGAATCAAAACTATCAATAACAATTAATTTAATTTTCATTTTTTCTGGAATAATACTTTTGATATACACACTTACAGTTTGCCCTACATAAACATTGTTTTTTGGTTCTGCAAGACCAGCTAAATTAGGCGTTAACTCAACGAAAATACCATACTCTTCTATACTTCTTACAACCCCCGAAACCGTTTGTCCTTGACAAAAATCATTAACATTTTCCTTCCAACTGCCAAGCAATTCTTTATGCGAAAGGGTTATTTTATTATTTGAATCTATTGATTTAATTATTACCTTTAAATTATCACCCACGCAAAAACGATCTTGTGGATGGGTGATACGTGAAACGCTTATAGCATCAATTGGTAACAACGCAATATTTCCACAACCAATATCACAAAAAGCACCAAAAGTTTCTAAATGGGTTACCTTTGCATCGATTATGTCGCCTATTCTTTTTTTATTTAAAATATGATTTAAACATTCTATTTGTGCCGCTTTTCTTGAAAGCAATGCATACTTTTCGCCATTTTCATCTTCACATATATCTGTAATAATAAAACTTACCGATTTTCCTACCCTTGATATAAGGGCAATATCACGTGTTGTACCCTCGGCAATACCAATTGCCCCCTCTTCACGTGGAATAATACCTTTTATAATACCAAGATCAACAATAAGATTATGGTCGCAATCACACATAGTTACAACCGCTTCTATAATCGTTTTTGAAAATTGTGCTAATTGTAAGTTTGAAATGCTTTGCGTAATCTTTTGGTTTTCTTCAGTGTTAAGTAATGTGCCTTCAGGATGATAATCTTTCATTTTTATCTCGCCTTTCATAATCTTTTTTACAGTAATCACCTGCACACCAAAATATATGAAACACCAGATAAAAAAATGATAAAAGGTTTGTGTTTTACCACAAACCTTTTAAATAATTATTTAACAGTAATACTTCCTTTTTTAAGTACAACTTCTTTTTCTTCACCTTCTATATTACAAAAAGTCGTATTATCTTCAAATTCAATAACATAAGTACCTTTATTTGCATTTTCTTTAACATTAAAATTAAAAGTAGCAATTTTACCATTTTGTTTAACGTCTTCTATTCCTGACATGTTAACAATAATCGAAACTGTGCCGGAATCTGCTTCAACTTCACATTCATCAAAAACATCACCATTTGCACAGGATACGAACTCTAACGCGGAAGCATCGTACTTTATTTTTACAAGTCCTGCCCAAAGTCCATGATTTTTAGTAATTGATAAAGGTAATTTAACTGTATCACCAGTAAGTGCTGTTTGGCTTTCAAAGTAAACAGTCGTATCACCAACATAATCTCTTACATACTTTATAACTTTTATCGTACCAAGAGTCAACAAAACAGCGGCTAATACAAGCGCAATAATAATTAAAATTAATTTTTTTATTTTTTCATTCATTGTCAAAAACCCTCATATTCGCCATCAGATATTTTTTGGTTAAGCGCAGTTACAACGCCTTCTTTATCCTCTTTATATGTAACACCATACCAACGCTCATCAGCCACTAAAACCGATACATCTTTTTGACCACGATCAATTACATTAGACACAACAGTTGGTAAATAATACTCAACCTTTGGAACATTAATTTTTTCAGCAAAAAATTCTTTTAAATCGTTTTCTATATAACCAAAAACATCAGGAGTAAATCCCCACATATTCATTGATACAATACAATCCGGTGATAAATCAACCCAATTTTGATCGTCTTCGGTATATTTACAATCAAGTATCTTTGTGCGTTCTGTAACGGATTTTAAAATACCATTTTGAACATCACAAATACCACGTGATACTGTTCCATTTTCTGTAAGTGTATTTTTAAGTCGAAAACCAACCATACAAAAATCACCCTTTTGCTCTTTAAGGTGATTATACATAGCTTTGTACGCACCCTTGCCGTAATAATCATCAGCATTTATAACAGCAAAAGGAGTATTTACCTTATCACGAGCGCAATAAATCGCGTGTGCAGTACCCCAAGGTTTTTGACGATCTTCAGGGCATACGAAACCTTCTGGTAACATGTCAAGTTCTTGAAATGCATAATCAACATCAATCATTTTTTCTATTCTGCTACCAACGATTTCCTTAAACTCTTTTTCAATTTCGTGTTTTATAATGAAAACAACTTTATTAAAGCCTGCTTCCTTTGCATCATAAACGGAAAAATCAATTATTGCCTGTCCGCCTGGACCAACAGGTTCAATTTGTTTAAGACCACCAAAACGACTACCCATACCAGCCGCCATAACTACAAGTGTTGCGTTAAAACTCATTATTTATTCTCGCTTTCTTTTTTAAATGATTTAGAAGCTCGGACATTTTCATTAGCTTTTTCATTAAAACCTTCAGTACTTTCTCTCATAAACAAGACCTTGAAAGTAAGTATCAAAAGTTTTATATCAAGGAGTAAAGAGTATGTTTCTACATAAATTAAGTCCATGTGAAGTTTGTCTTCAGGGCTAGTGTTGTACTTACCATAAAGTTGGGCAAAACCAGTAAGACCACCTTTTACCCTATGACGCAATTCAAATTCAGGATATTTTTTAGAATATTCATACACATTTTCTATTCGCTCTGGTCTTGGTCCAACCAAAGACATATCACCACGCAAGATATTAAATAATTGTGGCAACTCATCCATACGACAAGCGCGAATAATTTTTCCTACACGGGTAATTCTATCATCAGCGCTAACAGCTTTTTTAGCACCATCTTTATCAGCATCAACGATCATTGACCTAAATTTCAAAACATTAAATATCTTACCGTTAAAGGTAATTCTGTTTTGTTTAAATAAAATTGGGCCGCCATCATCAAGTTTTATAGCTATTGCGCATATTAACATTATAGGACTAGTAATTATAATTGCTATCGCGGAAATCAAAATATCCATTATACGCTTTACAATTCGTTGTTCAAGCGTAAGACCACGATTTCGACTCATAAGTACAGGTGTATCGCTGATTTGAATATTGTAACTATTGCTAATAATTATATCAGTAATGTCCGGCAACAAGTATGAACGCTTTTCGTGAGAATAGCAATATGAAAGTATTTGTTTTTGTAAATTTTTATCAATACCACATATTACTACCGCTTCAAACTTATCAATTTGTCGTTTTATCTCCTCTAGAGTTGTTGTGTTGATATTTAAGCCTCTTTCAATTTGGAAACGCTCGGATATTTTACTCATTTTTTGAATAAGTTCAAAACCCGAAACATCATCGCCAAATATTGCAACAACACGGCGTGGAGGATAAAGTTTGAAGTAAATCATATTTGCACAGAAAGAGCATATTGAAATTACAAAAATTTGATATATGCTTCCAACGATAATTGGTGGTATATCTACCATTTCACGTGCAATAAGACTCAATTCAAGATACATTATCGCATTGGTAAAAACTACTGCTAAAGAAAAACTATAAATTATTTCATGTATACGGGATATACCTATTTTAAAGGCGCCGTAAAGTGATGAAAAAGTGCTAAATAGCAAAACATAAGAAAAGATAACAACATAGTTACCTTTATTACTAAAAAGCGATTCGGCATATCCTGTTATCCATACTTGAATAAAGCCTACCGTTACGGCGGCTACTATCATTATTTTTACAAAAAGCATTATACTTTTTCTTATCTTAATAAGAGATTTCATAAAAACACCTCATAAAACTGTGGTGAATACTCGCATATAGTATATAGTTATTATGTGCTGTTTGTCAAGTTAATTTAATATTGTGAAATATTATTCTTGACATAATGCTGATTAACTAGTATAATGCTGTTTGACTCTGTGGCAATTACATTTAAAACTTTATATAATTATTAAAAGGTGGTTTTTAATTTGGCTAAGGCTATCAAGGTAACCGATGACGGTCTAAAAAAACTTCAAGATGAACTCGAACATCTTAAAACAGAGGGTCGCAGTGATATCGCAGAGAAAATTAAAGTAGCACGTGGCTACGGTGACCTTTCTGAAAACAGTGAATATGATGAAGCAAAAAATGAACAAGCAAAAATCGAAGCTCGTATAGCAGAACTTGAAACAATGCTTAAAAACGTTGAAATCATTAAGGATATCAAAGGCGCTGCAAAAAGCGTTGTTGTAGGCGTAAAAGTTAAAGTTTACGATGAAGATTTTGACGAGGAAGAAGAATATCACGTTGTTGGCTCTACCGAAGCTGACCCCATTAACAACAAAATCTCTGATGAATCACCCGTTGGCCGTGCGCTTATCGGACACAAAGTTGGCGATGTTGTTACAGTTGAAGCACCAGCTGGTGAAATCAAACTTAAAATCGTTGGTATTTCAAAATAATATTTCGGGGTGGCACTGCTACCCCTATTTTTAATAAATATCCAAAAAATTGAAAGGATGTTAAACATGAGTGAAAACAACAATGCTCCCGTACAAGAATTAAGTGAAATTTTACAGGTTAGACGCGACAAACTTTCTACAATGAAAGAAAGCGGAAATGACCCATTTGTAAAAACCAAATACGATGTTGATGCGCACTCTATGCAAATCAAAGCTGATTTTGAAGGTTACGAAAACAAAACCGTAAGCGTTGCCGGTAGAATTATGGCTCGTAGAATTATGGGTAAAGCAAGTTTTGTTACCATTCGCGATGGCGAGGGTGATATTCAGCTTTATGTGCGCCGCGATGATGTTGGCGAAGATACCTACGCTGCATTTAAAAAGTGGGATATCGGTGATATCGTCGGCGTTAAGGGTACTGTATTTAAAACACAGACTGAAGAAATTTCTATCCACGCTAATCACATTGAAATATTGGCAAAATCACTTCTCCCTCTACCTGAAAAATTCCACGGGCTTACAAATAATGATCTTCGTTTCCGCCAAAGATATGTTGACCTTATTATGAACCCAAATGTTAGACGTAATTTTATCATTCGTTCACAATTCATAAAGTTCATGCGTAAATATCTTGACGATATGAATTATATCGAGGTTGAAACACCTGTACTTAACACAATCGTTGGCGGCGCTGCTGCTCGCCCATTTGTTACTCATCACAACACTCTTAACATTCCTATGTATATGCGTATAGCAACCGAGTTGCCGCTAAAGCGTCTTATCGTAGGTGGTATGGAAAGAGTTTATGAAATCGGACGTATCTTCCGTAACGAGGGTATGGACCCAAAACACAATCCAGAATTTACAACCGTTGAACTTTATCAGTCTTATGCAGATTTCCACGATATGATGGATATTGCCGAAGGCATCATCTCTGGAGCTGCTATGGAAATCCACGGCACTTATGAAGTTGAATGGCTTGGAGAAAAGATCAACCTTGCACCAGGTTGGCGCAGACTTACAATGGTTGATGCTGTTAAGGAATATGCCGGTATTGACTTTAATGCTATTTCAGATGATGAAGAAGCAGTTAAAGCAGCCGAAAGCATCGGTGTTGAACTTGCTGAAACAGCTGATAGAACTTGGGGTAACGCATTGTATGCATGTTTTGATCAAAAAGTTGAAGAAAAACTTATTCAGCCTACATTTATCACAATGTATCCAGTAGAAGTTTCTCCTCTTACCAAGGCATCCCCTGCTGATCCACGCCTTACAGAACGTTTTGAATTGTTTGTTTGCCATAGCGAACTTGCAAACGCATATTCAGAGCTTAACGACCCAATCGTTCAGCGCGAACGTTTTGAAAAACAGCTTGAACTTCGTGAACGTGGTGACGATGAGGCAGAAATGCTTGATGAAGATTTCCTTACTGCTATGGAATATGGTATGCCACCAACTGGCGGTATGGGTATTGGTATTGACCGTGCTGTAATGCTTCTTACAAATTCAGATAGCATTCGCGAAGTAATTGCCTTCCCCACAATGAAACCTTTAGATTAATTTTTTATCACCTTGTATATTTATTATGCAAGGTGATTTTATTTTACAAAACTAATGACAAAACAAAAAAATTATGTTATTATAAAATTAATATATCTTTTCGAGGTGTTTTACATGGAAAATTACAATCTTATTTTAGAATACGCAAAAAACAACTACAAAAAAATGTTCCGTGAGCCAGATGGTATTTTAAAGCGCAAGTTCATAGTTCCTGGTGCTGCTTACTCAAACAGCCTTTGGGATTGGGATAGTTGGCTTACAAACATTGCACTTCGCGACTTTGTAACCGAGGATATATCAGAATATGAAAAAGGTTGTATTTTAAACTTTCTTGACCATATTGAAGAAGACGGTAAAATGCCAATCTTTATACTTCCTACTAAAGCATGGTACAACTCCGATAATAACCCCGAAACAAATATTCACAAACCTTGTTTTGCTCAACATATCGAATTTATTGTAAAAAGTTATGACAATGATGTTGAGTGGATTCGCCCATATTTTGACAAGGTATTAAAATTTATCGACTATTACTACAAAAATCAACGCCATGAATCAGGACTTTATTTTTGGATAAACGATTGTGCTATCGGTGTTGACAATGATCCAAGTACATACTACCGCCCTGCCAAAAGTTCTGCATCAATTTATCTTAACTGCTTGATGTACAAAGAATTAGAAGCCGTTTGTTTCTTGGGCGAACTTTTAGATGTGAATGTTGATTTTTATAAAAACGAGGCTAAAAATCTAAAACAAGCTGTTCAAGAACTTTGTTTTGATGAAAAAGATGGTATGTATTATAGTGCTGACCTTAACCTGCTTCCAATAAATCCTAACAACGTTTTACATTCTGGTGCACCAAGACATTGGAGCACTCTTATCCAACGTATCGGTTGTTGGTCAGGCTTTATGGCTTTGTGGGCAGGTATTGCAACACCCGAACAAGCTAAACGCATGGTAAAGGAAAACCTACTTGACGAAAATGCATTTTGGGCGCCTTATGGTGTGCGCACACTTTCGAAATATGAAAAAATGTACAGCATTAAAAAAACCGGCAATCCATCTTGTTGGCTAGGACCTATATGGGGTATTTCTAACTATATGGTATTTGATGGACTTGTGAAATATGGTTTTATTGATGAAGCTAAGGAACTCGCCGAGAAAACACTAAAACTCTTTGGTGATGATATTAAAAACACGGGCGAACTACATGAGTATTATGACCCTGAAAGTGGTGAGCCGGTTAATAACCCAGGATTCCAAAACTGGAATTTGTTCGCAATTAAAATGGGACAGTGGCTTAACGATAATAAATAAAAATTTAAAGCAGACGATTGTATCGTCTGCTTTTTTACATTCATTACACATTGACATAAAAAACAAATAGTGATAATATATTTATATATTTATTTTAAGGAGAATTTTAGTGGCTAACATATACAATTCCGTTGCAGAACTTATTGGCAACACCCCACTTTTAGAACTAAAAAATATAGAAAAGCAATTTAATTTAAAAGCGCGTTTACTAGCTAAACTTGAATACTTTAATCCTGCGGGTTCGGTAAAAGACCGTGTTGCATTATCAATTTTAAACGATTTAGAAGAACAAGGAAAATTGACCCCTGATTCTGTAATTATTGAACCTACCAGTGGTAATACAGGCATCGGTCTTGCAGCTGTTGGCGCAGCAAGAGGATACCGTGTAATAATCGTTATGCCAGATAGCATGTCGGTTGAACGTCAAATTCTTATGTCTGCTTATGGAGCAGAACTAGTTTTGACAGAAGGCGCTAAAGGTATGTCAGGAGCCATTAAAAAAGCTGAAGAATTAAATGCTGAAATACCAAACAGTATTATTGCGGGTCAGTTTACAAATCCAGCCAACCCAAAAGCTCATTTTGAAACAACAGGACCTGAAATTTATCGTGATACTGATGGTAATGTTGATATATTTGTTGCTGGTATAGGAACCGGCGGAACCATAACCGGCACGGGTAAATATTTAAAAGATAAAAATCCAAATATAAAGATTGTAGCAGTTGAGCCCACCTCTTCCCCACTACTGTCATCAGGAAAAGCTGACGTTCATAAAATACAAGGTATTGGTGCTAATTTTATACCCAATGTATTAGACACAAAAATTTACGATGAAATCGTTACTGTTACTAACGAAGATGCTTTTGAAATGGGTAGACTTATTGGTAAAAATGAAGGTGTGCTTGTTGGTATTTCATCAGGCGCTGCGTTATCAGCAGCAATAAAAATTGCCAAACGTGATGAAAACGAAGGCAAAACTATCGTAGTTTTGCTACCTGATACCGGCGATAGATATCTTTCAACAGAAATGTTTAAATAAAGGATTTCCATTATGAAAATTATAGATTTATTAAATCAAGATAAATTATCATTATCTTTTGAGGTTTTTCCACCAAAGAGTGAAACCACATTCGACAGTGTTAAATCCGCTACCGAAGAAATTGCAAAACTTTGTCCTTCGTTTATGAGCGTTACATATGGCGCAGGTGGAGGCACTAGCAAATATACCCTAGATATCGCAAAAAACATTAGATCACTATATGGTGTGCCAACTTTGGCGCACCTTACTTGTGTATCATCTACCAAAGATACAGTAAAACAAAAAATTGCTGACATTAAAGCAGCCGGTATCCAAAACATTATGGCGTTACGTGGTGATATACCTGAAAATTTATTAGATGCTGACCGCTCAACTTGGGAATATAAGTATGCCATAGATTTGATAAAAGAATTAAAATCAACTGACAATGATTTTTGTATTGGCGCTGCGTGTTATCCCGAAATTCACCCAGAAAGTGCTACACAAAAAGATGATATCAAACGCCTTAAAGAAAAAGTTGATGCTGGTGTAGATTTTCTTACAACACAAATGTTTTTTGATAACAATTTGCTTTATAATTTTCTTTATAAAATTCGTGAAGCAGGTATAACTGTACCTGTAATTCCTGGTATTATGCCAATTACAAATGCAAATCAGGTTGAACGCTCTATAAAACTTTCAGGCTCATTTGTTCCACAGCGTTTTAAAAGCCTTGTAGATAAATTTGCCAGTCACCCACTCGCTATGAAACAAGCAGGTATTGCCTATGCTACTGATCAAATCATTGATCTTTATGCAAACGGCATCAAAAACGTTCATGTATATTCCATGAACAAGCCAGATGTTGCGGCTAAAATTCAAGCTAATTTATCAGAGATTATAAAATGAGAAATATAATAACTAAATCTTATTCTGCGCCTGAAATAAACGTAAATGAAATTTTGCGTTACGCACGTGCAAATAATGATAAAAGCACATTATTACTTTTAGATGAATGTATAAGCGAAGCCAAAAATGCGCTTACATATAAGGTTTGTTACTGCGAATTACCAATAGAAATCAATGATAATATTTGTGATTTTGGTATATTTAAGGTGGTATCAAAAAATCTTGCAACAAACCTTAAAGATTGCAAACGTGTTATTGTTTTAGGCGCTACTTTGGGTGTTGGCATTGACAGACTTATTGCAAAGTATTTACATATTTCACCAGCAAAAGCATTAATGCTACAATCATTTGGCGCAGAACGAATTGAATCATTATGCGATACATTTTGTGAGGATATTATGCATAATCAAAAAATCACCATTAAACCACGTTTTAGCTCTGGATACGGTGACTTACCACTTAATATTCAAAAACAAATTTTCGAACTTCTAAACCTACCAAAAAACATAGGACTAACATTAAATGACAGTATGCTTATGTCACCTACAAAATCTGTCACAGCATTCATTGGCATACAAGAGGTATAATATGAATTTTAAGAATTTTTTACAAGAAAACATTGTCTATCTTGATGGTGGTATGGGAACCTTACTTCAATCAAATGGATTAAAACCTGGTGAACTTCCAGAAATTTGGAATATTACTCATCCCGACATTATTACAAAAATTCATACCGACTATTTTAATGCAGGCAGTAACGTAGTTTGCACTAACACTTTTGGTGCAAACAGTTTAAAATTTGATAATGATAAATTGGAAAATATTATCATGTCAGCGGTATTTAATGCAAAAAATGCTGCTAAACAAAGTTTTGGAAGCCAAGAAAAATTTGTAGCACTTGATATAGGTCCTACTGGTAAACTGCTAAAACCACTTGGTGACCTTGATTTTGAGGATGCTGTTTCAACATTTGCAAAGACTGTAAAACTTGGAGTTAAATATGGTGTTGACCTTGTAATTATCGAAACAATGAATGATAGTTACGAAACAAAGGCAGCGCTACTTGCTGTAAAAGAAAATTGTGACTTGCCTGTTATTGTATCTAACGCTTATGGTGAAGATGGAAAACTTATGACAGGCGCTACCCCTGCTGCTATGGTAGCATTGGTAGAAGGTATGGGCGCTGATGCGATTGGCGCTAACTGTTCTTTAGGCCCTAAACAGCTACGTTTAGTTGCAGAAGAATTACTTGAAAACGCATCTATTCCAGTAATTCTAAAACCAAACGCAGGACTCCCAAAATCTATTGATGGGAAAACAGTTTTTGACATCACAATTGATGAATTTGCATCTGAACTTGCCGATATTATTAAACTTGGTGTTCGTGTTGCAGGTGGTTGTTGTGGTACAACACCCGAATATATAAAATCACTTGTAAATAAATCAAAAGAAATTAAAATCACACCACTTACCAATAAAAACAAAACGGTTGTATCATCATATACACACGCAGTAGAATTTGGCAACTCCCCTATTCTTATTGGTGAAAGAATAAATCCAACAGGTAAAAAACGCTTTAAACAAGCACTTGTTGAAAACGATATTGACTACATACTAACTGAAGGTGTAAACCAGCAAGAAAAAGGTGTACATATACTTGACGTTAACGTTGGACTTCCTGAAATTGATGAACCATCAATGCTAAAAAATGTAGTTTGTGAATTACAATCAATATGCGATTTACCTTTGCAAATCGATACTGCAAATATAGTAGCTATGGAATCGGCACTACGCCGTTATAATGGTAAAGCTATGATTAATTCGGTAAACGGCAAAAAAGAAAGTATGGAAACTATATTCCCGATAGTTAAAAAATACGGCGGTGTTGTTGTAGCACTCACACTTGATGAAGATGGTATTCCAACTACTGCTAAAAAACGAGTAGAAATCGCCAAAAAAATACTTTCAACCGCAAGTGAATATGGCATTGATAAAAAAGATATTATATTTGATACTTTAGCTATGACAATTAGTGCTGATGCTTCGGCTTCGCGCACTACATTGGATGCGCTACACTCTATTAAGTCAGAACTAGGTTGTCACACTTCTCTAGGCATTTCTAATATATCATTTGGACTACCAAATCGTGATGCAATAAATAGCACATTCTTCGCAATGGCGCTATCAAATGGACTTTCCGCAGCTATTATGAACCCATATTCCTCTGATATGTTAAAGACATATTACACATTTAATGCACTTAATAATCTTGATCCAAACTGCGCTGATTATATCTCACATGCAGATGAATTTACTGCTACAATACAGTCATCTACAAACACAAGAAGCGAACTTTCATGTTCTAGCGAATTGCAAAATGCAATCATAAAGGGATTTAAAGAAAAAGCTGCCGATATTACAAGGCAAATGCTAACAACATTTAAACCCCTTGATATTGTAAATGGTGATATAATTCCTGCGCTTAACACTGTAGGTATTGGTTTTGAAAACAAAACAGTTTACTTGCCCCAACTACTTATTAGTGCCGAAGCTGCAAAATGCGCTTTTGAAGTTATTAAATCTACTGTTTCGACAAACACTTCAGATTCTAACAAAGGCACTATAGTTATCGCCACAGTGCATGGCGACATACATGATATTGGCAAAAACATTGTAAAACTTTTGCTACAAAACTATGGATATAATATTGTTGACCTTGGTAAAGATGTTGAACCAGAAACAGTAGTTGAAAAGGTTATTGAAATTGATGCTAAAATCGTTGGTCTTAGTGCACTAATGACAACAACAGTACCTGCAATGCAAACCACCATAGAACTATTAAAAGAAAAAGCTCCATGGTGTAAAACTATTGTTGGCGGCGCAGTACTAACTGGGGAATATGCTGATAAAATCGGTGCTGACAAATACGCAAAAGATGCTATGGAAGCGGTAAGATACGCTGAAGAAATCTTTATAAAATAATAAAAAAGGCTATGATAAATATCATAGCCTTTTTTATTAACTATTATTTTTTATAAAATCTTCCAAAACTTCACTTGCAGTACGCACACAACGAACACAAGGTCTTTCGCTATAATACTGCTTTGTTCTTGCTTCAGGTGTACCACCAACCTCGGCGTTTTTTAGTATATCACGGCAAATTATAGAGCCATTTTGCTCTTTAAATGATTCGCACAATGCTCGTGTTTGCTCATAATGTTTCATCTTTATTTCGCCGGTTTCAGGTATTTCATAACCATTAAGATAGCCAAATACCATAAGCATGCCGCTTACCGCGCCGCACACCTCACGTTGGCGACCAAAACCCCCACCAAATGGAGCCGCAATTTTAAGTGCAGTTTTTTCATCGAATCCTATCTCTTCTGCAAATGCTCCAAAAACAGCCTGAGAGCAATTATACCCATCGGTAAATAATTTTACAGCTTTTTCACTATTTTTCATTTTATCACAACCTTTGCTAATATTTTAGCACAATGCTGTGTAAAATAAAAGATATTATTTTATCGATACACTTGGCAAATTACTTAAATTGTTGTTTTCACTACCATCCGGAATAGACTTTAAATACTCTTTATTACCTCTATGTGCTATTGCAACACCTTTTATCCCACCGTTTTTTGCCATTGATACAGCTTTTGATTTTTCAATAATTGTATCATCTGATAATTTGTATCCTGTTACCCTACCGCCTTGTTTTACTAGTCCTACTATTTGTTTTGCATCAAAATTAGGTTGCGGAATTTGATCCAATGTGTTTTTTACTAAATTATTTTCATCCATATCATATAACCCCTTTTTTAGTAGTTTATTATATAAAACGATTATTATACAAACAAAGAAAGTTGATGATTTTCATCACAAATTCCAAGGATAATTTCTTTTGCATTTTTATAGCCTTGACATTTAAGTTCTTTGTTAAGCCAGTTTGTGTCAAGGCCCATACGCTTTAAGTTTTCATGTAAAATCCTACCATCCATTATAACTTCTGTGTTAATGGTTTCTGGTTGTGGCACTATGTTTATATCATTTGGATTCACTGGACGTTTTGTAGCTTTTGGCAAAACAGTAAGTCGACCATTATATTCAAAAACCGCTGTAGCAATATCATTTAAATTAAAATAACCTTCTTGTCTACACATAACCATAAATTCGCTTAGATCCATTTTTGCTTTTTTCATATTTTTGCGGTATATTTTACCGCCACTCATAATTATTGTAGGTGTACCGTTTATATATTTACGCATTGATGGAACTTTACATGTTATTAAACTAAGAACAATAGTAATAACGCCATAAACAATCATTGCAATAAGCGGTTTCCAAGGTTTTTCAAGCTCTGTTGCAAGTTCAGCAGCAATTGACCCGATTGTGATACCTGTTATATAATCAAAAAAATCCAATTGCGACATTTGCTTATGCCCCATAACTTTAGCTATCAAAAATAATGCAGCAGCTGATAAAAAAGAAGTTAAAATAAGTTTTACAAATTCCATATAATCACCCAAAATATTATTTCCAAAATAATGACATTTAAAATTTTATATGTTATAATTACATTATAAATTTTGTTGGAGTGATTTTATGTCAGCTTTTATTATTACAATTATTATCGGTGTAGTAATTATTATAATGGGGATTATTAATACTCGAGGGAATATAACAACTTTACATTCCTATCATCGAAATCGTGTTCAACCTGAGGATGTTAAGCCATTTGGTAAACTTGTAGGATTAGGCACAATAATTATTGGAATTTCGGTAACGATTATGGGTGGTCTTTCTATTTTTGCGGTTATGTTAGAAAAAGAAATTTTCACACTAATTGGAACTATAATTTTATTCCTAGGTCTTATTGTTGGTTGCATTATAAGCTTTTATGCTATGATAAAATATAATAAAGGCATTTTTTAGGAGAAATTTATGAAACTTTTGTTTAGCGCAATAACAAAATTTATAGTTGGTATTTTGCTTGTTGGTACACTTGTGTTTTTACCTGCTGGCACACTTAAATTTACTGACGGATGGAATTTTATTATAATATTATTTGTTCCTATTTTTGCTATGGGAATTGTGCTGTTAATTAAATCACCCGAGCTTTTAGAAAAGCGCCTTGATGCAAAGGAAAAAGAAAACACCCAAAAAGGTGTAGTCTTGCTTTCTGGAATAGTGTTTTTTATAGCCTTTATCGCATCAGGACTTGATTTTCGTTTTGGATGGTCTACGGTACCATTTGCCTTTAAAACTGTCTCAGCAGTGATTTTTTTAGCCTCTTACTGCCTTTATGCCGAGGTAATGCGTGAAAACGCATATCTTTCTCGTACAATTGAAGTCCAACAAAATCAAAAAGTTGTAGATACCGGGCTTTATAGTATAGTTCGTCATCCTATGTACGCAGCTACAATTATTATGTTTTTAAGTATTCCAATAATTCTCGGATCATGGATTTCATTTTTTATTTTCCTTATCTACCCAATACTTATTGCTATACGAATACATAATGAAGAAAAATTTTTAACCGAGCAATTAAAAGGTTATAAAGAGTACAAACAAAGAGTGAAATATAAAATCATTCCTTTTATTTGGTGATTAAACATTATGAACAAAATTATTATAATTGGTTGTCCAGGTAGTGGCAAAAGCACTTTTTCAAAAATTCTACAATCAAAGACCGGTTTACAATTATTTCATTTAGATATGCTGTTTTGGAACGCTGATAAAACACATATCACACGTGAAGAATTCGATAAACGATTAGATAATGTTTTAAAACTTAACAACTGGATTATTGATGGAAATTATAGCAGAACACTTGAAAAAAGAATAAATGCTTGTGATACCATTTTTTTGCTTGACTTACCTGTCGATGATTGCCTACTCGGTGTGAACGCACGTATTGGTAAAACTCGTACAGATATGCCGTGGATTGAAAACGAATTTGATGAAGAATTTAAAAATTGGATAATTGATTTTCCCAATAACGAATTACCCCGCATATATTCCCTACTTCAAAAACAAAGAAATAAAAATATTATCATATTCAAGTCTCATGATGAAATAAATACATATTTAGGAGATTTATAAAACCATGATTTTCTTAAT
Organism: Acutalibacteraceae bacterium; assembly: GCA_045646305.1. GTDB lineage: Bacteria > Bacillota > Clostridia > Oscillospirales > Acutalibacteraceae > UBA737. Next base: position 5,440 of record JAZRKK010000003.1, on the reverse strand, counting down.
AACAGGCGCATCTCATACAGGAAAAACTGCATTAGCACAAAAATTACTCGAGAAGTATAACTATCCCTATCTTTCGATTGATCATTTGAAAATGGGTTTGATTCGTAGTGAAAATACTGATTTAACACCTTTAAGTGATGATAACAAATTAACTGAATATCTTTGGCCTATTGTAAAAGAAATTATAAAGACAGCAATAGAAAACAATCAAAACCTAATTGTAGAGGGGTGCTATGTACCACTTGACTGGCAAAAATATTTTGAATCAAATCACCTTGAAAAAATCAAATTTTATTGCCTTGTATTTAGTGAAAAATATATTAAAAATAAATTTAATGATATTAAAAAGTATGCAAATATTATCGAAAAGCGACTTTTCGATGATTATTCTTATGAAGAAGTTATAAATGATAATAAAAACTATCTTTCTTTGTGTCAAAAAAATAGTGTAGATTATGTGTATATTGATGATAATTACGAAGAAATCATTAAAAAAATCATAAAATAATAAAATATTTAAAATTTTTTTAATATTATGCAAATTTATGGTTGACATTTCATAACAAATGAGCTATAATAACTACTCGGTTGGTAAAACAACTATCGAGGTGTGGCGCAGTTGGTAGCGCACTAGTTTTGGGAGCACGACCGATGGTCTATTCCCTAAAATTTGTAACATCTCTCAAACCCTTTATTTATGTGGATTTCACGCATTTTTAAAATGCAAAAAATCGGTCCCAAAAATTTTTGACCACAATTTGTCCCACAATTGAAAATTTTTTCAAAATTGGGACGCAAAAACAACTTAATATCGAGGTGTGGCGCAGTTGGTAGCGCACTAGTTTTGGGAACTAGATGCCGCAGGTTCGAGCCCTGTCACCTCGACCAAAAAGCCTTAGTAATCTAAAGATTACTAAGGCTTTTTACTTTATTTAAGTAACATTGAAAGGTATATAAAAATACTTGTTTCTTGCACTTAAAAGTTATTTATTGCTCTTAATTTATTCTACGTTTTCATATATTGGTGTTTCGCCTATTACAAAGCCATTTTTTGAAAAAAAGTCCTTTGCCCACTCACGAGTATATTCTAAACCCTTATCTTTATAAATTGCTGCTATAATTGCTTCTATGTATAGATCGTGTGCAGGTAGTGGAGCGTGACCCAAAAAGCTTAAAACAGCATCATACTCAGATGTATCACAATAAGCATAGTGATATATTTTGTTTATGCAACAAATTTTCAATAGATTATGATAATCGCCAGCTCGGTTTTTATGCATATCTATCTCAAGCAGTGATTTATTATTGTCAAACAAAGCATCAGCAATAATCATTTTTAAAATAGCATTACCTAATGATGCCATTCTACCATTTGTGTATCCCTCACGATTTTTTGATACTTTCATTTTAGTATCCGTAATTGTACAGTGCATTGCCTTTTCTAACCAACTAATATCGTTGTAGTCATATTCTAATAAGTCGGCTAGTTCAAGCATTCGTTTTCTAATAATTTCTTTATCGCTAATAATACAACTTGGTTTAGAAAAACTACTTGTAATTTCGTCAATAATTTCTAAATCCTCCTTCGTTAATTTTTCTGAATCAATGCCTGCAATGTCGGTTAGAAATTTCTTTTGATTTTTTGTCATAATAATTCTCCTTATTTTTAAATATTTAAGTACTAACCATATTTAATAACCTTTTTTATTTCAATTTTGTGTCACTATTTTTAAAAATTTTTTTAAAAAATATATTTACTCTCCTATTTCTAAATAATTTCAAGCTCGATATAATCATTATACAAGTTAAACCGGACACCTTTAGTCCGGTTTAAAAAAATTTTTATATATTTTTCTATTCTTTGTTTAATGCATCGCAAAATTTGAGGGTGGCTCACACGAGCCACCCTCTTTTAAAAATTATTTCCAACACTTAAAAATAACAATTTCGGGATCTGAACCACCAGTGCCATACTCACAAACCAACAAATACTTTTCATCTGCAGTTAATCCATAGCATTTGTCACCATTTTTCTTTTCAACCTGATTTACGTAGTATGTTTTGTTATCATCCCACAACTTTGCAAATTCTCCATTAGGTAACGGAAAATTCAAATTAACAAAATCACCTTTATGCTCATAAAGGTCAGTTATTTCTTCCATATCAGGAATACCTAATTTATTAAATTCTTCTATAAGTTGAGTTTTCAAATTATTCAAATCTATTAGGTTTTGTATTCTCTCAGTATTTTCAGAAGATGCCCATTCCTTTAATGTGTCGCAAGGAAATTGAGAGCACTTACCACAATGCTCTTGATTCTTTTGAGAATTGCATTTATATAAATCGCATTCTCCCCAAAATACTTTGCCTTTGATTTCTTTACAACCTGAACATCCGTTAGAACGTCCAACCTCGCATTTTTCACAGTCAATTCCACAAATAGAGTAATTTACCATATAAACACCCTTTCAATTTTTAATATAAAATTTTTGTAATTATATCACACATAATTACAAATATCAATGACGTTCTGTGTAAGCTGATTTTAATTATAGCTATTGTTTAAATATAATTAATACAAATATTAACATTGTTATAAAACAGTGTTGATTGTTTATTTAAAACCGAGAAGGCAAACATCAAAATACAAATAAAACCAGACAAATATGTTATTTCGAACAATTTTCGACTACAAAATATTGTCAAAATCATAATTATATGATACAATGTCGTAAAAAATGGAGATGATAATATGCCTCTTTTAGATGCTTTAATCAATAAATTTCTTCTTAAACCTTTTGGTTTTGTTATTGCAGTATTAATTGCATCTTTCGTATGCATTGGAGTTTATCCGTCTGAAAATGATAATTATACTAAATTTTTTGCGACAATTATTATATGTGTCATTATTCTTATAGTGTACGCATCCATCCTTATATACTTTAATATGTTACCCAAAGCCAAAGCAGGACAACTTGGTGTATTATTCATTATACATACCGAAAACAACACTATATATGAAGAAGTAAAATTTAATTTAGTTGAAAATTTCAAAAGTAGTGTAAATAAATTCGATACTAATTTTACGGCAAAATGTTTAAACGCTTCTGATATAAAGGATTATAACTTAGGAAATAAAGGTTTAATTATAAAATTACTTGAAAAAACGAATTGTTTTTTCAGTGTAGATATTATTTATCAAGTTGATTCGATTAATAATACTTCAAATTATCAACTTAAAATAAATACTGCAACTCTTCATCCTAGATTACCCAAAAGTTATATTGCTATATTAAGAGGTGAATTGTTTAAAGTTTCTGCACCAATAAATAATTTAAAATTCACAAAGGACCAAAAATTAGAAAAACTAGAAATAACGGTGGAAAAATTAAGTTATATAGTAAAATATATCTTAGGCCTCACCTTCTTTTTAGATAATTGCTGCTCCCATGCAATAGCATTATTTGACGAATTATATAGGACGAATATTACAGTTGTCCTGCCAACCTTATCAACATCTTTTAATAAATTATACTATAATGTTTGCCTTGCTTTTGAATCTGAATGTATTGATGAATATCACAAAACACAAGATAATTCCAAATTAGATATCGCAGAATATTATTTAAATAGGATGAACACTCTTTTTCCAAACACCTATGGCTATCATCTTGATATGGCAATGGTATCATTTATTAAATACAAAAACATAAAAATGTGCATGCAACATATTAATTTTTGTAGAAACCAAAACAATGATGATGCTTGGAAATATAGCGATGCATTTTTAACTGCTTATTCAACCTTAGATATTAATTTAATTTGTCAAAAATATGAAGAGGCTATAAAATCTAATTATAATATTATGAATATAATAACCTTTTTAGAAAATGTATTATTAGATGAGCCTGAAAAGTACACATTACATCTAGCATTGGCAATATTATATAATACCAGTGGTGATAAAAAACTTATGGCATCTCATCTAAAAAGTTTTCAGAGCACATATTCGTTAAAACCTTCTGATAAAAAATATCGTAAATTTTTAAATGAATTCAATCCCAACTGCATAGATTGTAAAACCAATTTTGAATGTTCTTCTTGCATAAATGTTGCATAAATAAAATAAGGCTTATGGTTTAATTGTAATATAGTCACTGTCCGAAAATACTCCCTTTGCTATATCCTGGTACAAAAAACCATTTGCATTTTTTATTTTTTGTGCTAAAATAAGAACAAACGTTCTTTTAGGTGGTGTGAAGGTGGATATCGAGCGCAGTTATATCGCTATAGATTTAAAGTCGTTTTATGCCTCGGTTGAGTGTGTTGAGCGTGGGCTTGATCCGCTTACCACCAACCTGCTTGTTGCCGACCCAGGTCGCACCGAAAAAACCATTTGCCTGGCGGTTTCACCTTCCCTTAAAAGTTACGGTTTATCGGGTCGCGCGCGGCTTTTTGAGGCTATACAGCAAATCAATATGGCTAACGAAGCGCGTCGTTACAAGGCGCCTAAAAGAAAGTTAGAGGGAGCTTCTTATGATGATAACGAGTTAAAAAACAATCCCTCGCTTGCGATTGACTATATCACCGCGCCACCAAGAATGGCCCTTTATATGCAGTACAGCACACGCATTTATGAGATTTATCTTAAATATTTAGCACCCGAGGATATACACGTGTACTCGATAGATGAGGTTTTTATTGACGCTACGCATTATCTAAAGGTGAACCGAATGACGGCGCATCAATTTGCTAAAACCATAATCTCCGACGTGCTTAAATCAACCGGCATAACCGCCACCGCTGGTATTGCGCCAAATATGTACTTGTGCAAAGTGGCTATGGATATTGTGGCGAAACACATCACTGCTGACAAAGACGGTGTGCGTATTGCTGAACTTGACGAAATGAGTTACCGCGAACAACTTTGGTCGCACCGTCCCCTTACCGACTTTTGGCGGGTGGGTTCGGGAATTTCAAAAAGATTAGAATCTTGCGGACTTTATACTATGGGTGACGTTGCGCGTTGCTCGGTCAACAACGAGGCGTTGCTGTATAAACTTTTTGGTGTGAATGCCGAACTGCTGATTGACCACGCTTGGGGTTGGGAGCCATGCACAATAGCCGACGTAAAATCATACAAACCAAGCAGTAATTGTACTAGTGTTGGTCAGGTTTTGCAGTGTCCATACACGTACGAAAAAGCCAAGCTTATAGTTCGCGAGATGATAGATGCGCACGTGCTTGATTTGGTCGGCAAAGGCCTTGTTACCGACCAGGTGGTATTGCATATCGGCTATGATATTGAAAATCTGACAAACCCCGAAATCAGCAAGAATTATACAGGTGAGATAACGATTGACCACTATGGCCGTAAAACACCCAAACACGCTCACGGTACGGTTAATTTCGGATACACGTCTTCTGCTGCGATAATCAC
>JAZRKK010000002.1:0-30325 GCA_045646305.1 Acutalibacteraceae bacterium | reverse complement strand
GCTCAAAAGGTGTTGAAATTCCTGATACATTGGCTTTTGATTTTAAGGTGACTACAAATGCTGGAACACGCCGTATAGCACGTGCTGCATTTGAATATGCGCGTAATAATGGCAAGAAAAATGTTGCTATTGTAACAAAGGCTAATATAATGAAAAAGACCGATGGTAAATTCTCGGAAATTTGCCATGAGATTGCAAAAGAATATCCTGAGATTAATGCAGATGAGTGGTATATAGACATTATGACTGCAAATCTTGTGAACGAAAAAATTCGTAGTGGATTTGAAGTTTTTTTGATGCCTAACCTTTATGGCGATATTATCACAGATGAAGCGGCGCAAATTCAGGGTGGTGTTGGTACTGCCGGAAGTATGAACCTTGGCGACCGTTATGCAATGTTTGAGGCTATTCATGGCTCAGCGCCTCGTATGATTGAGCAGGGAATAGGCGGTTACGCTAATCCAACAAGTATTTTTAAAGCGACAGAAATGTTGCTTAATCATATCGGATTTAAAATTCAGGCCGAAAAGCTTAATAAGGCGCTTTCTATATGCACGGAAACTGAGAAAAAAGTTGTTGTTACAGGTGACACCGATGGCGCAACATGTGCTCAGTTTAGTGAATATGTAATGGATACAATTAAATCACTTTAAAAGTAAAAGGATATTCAGTTTTTAACTGAATATCCTTTTACTTTATGTTTTTGTTGTGTAGTTGTCTTTTAGTGGTCCACCTTTTCGTATATCTTCAATTTTTACACTTGAAGTATGGGGAATCGCTTTCCACTCAACCTTTTTAAATAACGCTATAAGCAACGAGAACTTACCAATAATATCGAAAAGAGGGAAGGTAATGCAATACCATACCTTTTTGAAAAATGGTATATGCTCAATATGTTTGCGTTCTATAAAGTAGATATATACTGCGGAAAAAATGTTTTTGAAATAACTTACAAATGAAGCGTAAAAAGCGGATAAGGTCATAATGCCTATAACCGACCATTCACCATGTGCAGAAGAGTCAAAATGCAAACCATTCCAAATGGTTTGACCGAGTGCTTTTAACTTAAAGAAATCAAAGTCGTAGCATTCCCAACCCATAAGGATTAACGAGAAAATAAGATAGTATTTAGCGATTCTTTTGAATAAAATCATTAAAGAACGTGGATATACTACCGAGAGCATATCTAGACTCATAAAACGAAGTCTTAAGTTGTTAAATAATTTTTTATACCATGGCGCATTTGGACATTCTCGGTTTGCGGCACCACCAGTTATAAATATGTGTTTTAATAGTTTTGGTCCTGTTTCAACAAGTGCTTGCAAGTGACCTTTTGCCCAACGTATACGTTGGCGCCAAGCAACCTTCATATCAACTGGTTGCTCATCATAAAATTCAGCATCATTGTTGTAAGAAATTTGATAACCCTGTGCTACTGCATCAGCGCAAAAAGCGCGGTCTTCGGTAAGAGATACATAATTCCAACCATTTTTAATAAGCTCGTGTGAGAATAAAAATCCTGTACCCTGAATACGAGTAGCTAAATGGAAAAGAGAGCGAGCACGATGCTCATTACGAATTGTACGAAGCCAATGTACGCCATAAGAAGCAGATATCCAGTTGTCACCAAAGTTTTTAGTATTGCGGTAAGAGGTGATAATTTTTTGACCAGCATCGAATGATTCGTTCATTCGGGTTATGTAATCTTCTTTGAGTAGATTGTCAGCGTCAAATATAAAATAGCCATCGAAACTTTCAACGCCATAGTCACGCTTGATGTTTTCTACCAAAAACTGTAAGGCATAACCCTTGGTTCTGTGGTCTGGGTCAAATCTTTCGTAGCATATTGCTCCAAGTTCTCGAGCAATTTTTGCTGTATTGTCGGTACAGTTGTCTGCAACTACAAAAACTGTTACAAGTTCTTTAGGGTAATCTTGTTGATTAATACTATCAACTAGATTACCGATAACCATTTCTTCATTTCGTGCCGCAACAAGTATTGCGTATTTGTGATTACACTTCGCTTCCTTGAATTTTCTTGTGAAGAAAACGCCGGTTAATTTGTAAATGATTTTGTATTTTAGCAACTTGCCGATAGAATTAGATACTGTGTCAATAATTTTGATTATAAGTTTTAAAATTTCCATACAAGAGGGATTATAACACTAATTTTATAAAAAATCAATAGTTGCATATTTTGCTTGTAATTTTGCCAATAATGATATATAATTAACTAAATATATTTAGATTGGGGTGTTAGTGCTTGTTGATAAATGCAATACAAGGAAATCTTACTTTTGCTGAGGTTATAATATACACTTTATCCTCGTTTGTAGTAATATTTTTGACATTGCCTATTCACGAATGGGCGCATGGGTTTGTGTCAACAAAGCTTGGTGATCCTACACCTCGTTATCAGGGTAGACTTACACTCAATCCGATGGCTCATATTGATTGGTTAGGTGCTGCGGGAATATTGCTTTTTGGCATTGGTTGGGCAAAACCAGTTCAGGTAAATGCTAGGTATTATAAAAACCCTAAATGGGGAATGGCTTTAGTTGCCCTTGCAGGACCACTTTCTAATGTAATTGTTGCATTTATTTCCATCTTTTTATATCAGCTTATACAGGCGGTGCTTATACTTACCGGTGTAATAAACGAATTGTATTCGATATATTTTGTTATTTCTTTATTCTTTGTTGCGATTGCGCAGATTAATGTATATCTTGCTGTATTTAATCTAATACCGATACCACCATTTGATGGTTCTAGAATACTTTTTACATTTTTGCCTCAAAAGTATTATTTTAAGGTTATGCAGTACGAACGATATATATTTATAGGTGTTTTAGCACTACTTTATACCGGCGTGCTTGATATGCCAATTGATTTGTTATCAAATAAGATTTTAAGTATAATTACGACATTTGCAAAATTACCATTTACCCTGCTTGGAGTGTGAAAAAATGGAACAGACGGTAACACTGTCTTATAAAATTGAAAATTTTGAAGGTCCGCTTGATTTGTTGTTACAACTCATAGCGCGTAACAAGCTTAATATTTATGATATTCAACTATCTGTGCTTATCGAACAATATCTTGCACAGATGGAAGCTTTTCGTGCGGGTGAAATGGAAATTTCTAGCGAATTTTTGGAAATGGCATCACGTCTTATTTATATCAAGACTGTAAGCTTGTTACCAAAACATGATGAAATAGTTCGCCTTAAAGAAGAGCTTACTGGCGAATTGCTTGAATATCAGTTGTGTCGCGAAATGGCTGGTAAATTAGGTGAAATGACACTTGGTTTTGATCGCTTTGTACGTGTACCTACCGAATACGAATTTGACCAGACATATGAATTGGTGCATAGTAGTGATACTATTTTTACAGCGTATTTGGCTGCTGTTGGGCGAGGACAAAGAAAGCTTCCTCCAAATGTTGCACCTTTTACAAAAATTGTTGCTAAAAAGATTGTTTCGGTATCTACAAAAATAGTTTTTGTAATCCGCAATCTTGTAAAGGGCGGAAAAAGCAAATTAAGCTCACTTTATAAAACAGCGCGTAGTCGTTCAGAACTTGTTGCAACATTTTTAGCAGTTCTTGAACTTTGTAAGGCTAATCGTGTAGAAATAAGCGGTGATAGTGCCGATACTGCAGAAATTACGATAGTTAAGGGGCATAAAAGAGGATGAACAAACAACAAACAATAGCAGCTCTTGAAGCGGTTTTATTTGCATCAGGTGATCCTATAAGTATTGATAGACTTTCTCAAACATTTGAAATAAAGCCTGAAGAGATTGAAAAACATATTAAAGAACTTGAAAAAAAGTATGAAAGTACAAATAGTGGATTTTATGTGGTAAGACTTGAAAATACTTATCAACTCGTAACACGTGAAGAATTTGAACCTTACATTAAAAAAGCTTTTGATATTAAGCGCCGTACACCGCTTTCGCCAGCGGCTTTGGAAGTATTGGCAGTTATTGCATATAATCAGCCTGTAACACGCGCCTTTATAGAGCAGGTGAGAGGCGTTGATTGCTCGGGTGTTATGTCAACATTAGTTGAAAAAGGGCTTATTGAAGAAAGAGGCCGTCTTGAACTTCCTGGTAGACCACTTCTTTATGGTACAACTAAAGTATTTTTACGTAGTTTTAGCCTTAGCGATTTAAGCGATTTGCCACCACTACCAAAAGAAAATCCTACCTTGGATGATGTTGGTGAACAACTTGAGATAAACGAAGAAATTATATCTGAGGAAATACCTTCGTGATTGCGATGATTGTTTTAGGTATAATTGTTGTTTTAATATTGCTTTTGCTTTTTTTACCATTAACGATAGATTTAGTATTTGATAGTAAATTGGTAATAAAAATCCAATATATGGGTATAAAGGTATTTGATAGTGCTAAAAAAGCAAGTAAAAAGAAAAAGTCTAAAAAGCAAGATAATAACGACAACGCACCTCAAAAAGAAAGTTTTGTTAAAAAGATATATAAACAAAAGGGTTTTATGAGAACAATAGAGTACTTTAGCAAAGTATTAAAACTTCTTTTGGAAAAACTTTGGTGGGTTGCGAAACGGTTTAAGTTTTCAAGATTTAAACTTGATTTAACCGTAGCTACAAATGACGCTGCAAAAACAGCAATTCAGTATGGTAAAATTTGCGCAGCAGCATATCCTGTGCTTTCACTTTTACAAACTATAATTAAGTTTAAGCCAGAACAGGTAAATATTAGCGCTAATTTTGATAAAAATAAATTTGAGTTTAAAACTTCGATTAAAGTTACAACATGCGCTTTTTATTGGATTGTTGCCGCAGTTTCAGCCACATCTTTATTTTTAAAACTACAACGTAAGGAAAGTGAAAAATATGAGCGAAAATAACATTAAATCTGTTATGGACACTACAATGGACAAACTTCGCACAATGGTAGATGCTGATACAATTATTGGTACACCGGTTGTTGTAGGAAATATTACTTTGGTTCCGGTATCACGAGTTTCTTTTGGATTGGCTACTGGTGGTAGTGATTTTCCAAACAAAAACGGACAGCAGCTCTTTGGTGGCGGCGGTGGCGCTGGTGTTACTGTTAATCCAGTAGCTTTTATATGTATAAATGGCGAAAATGTTCACATGATGCCGGTTTATAGTGAAATGAATTCTATTGATAAGGCAATAAACATGGCACCAGAGCTTATTGATAAAGTTAAAAGTTTGTTTGACAAAAGAACACAAATAAATATAGAAAAATAATCACATAATCACTAAAACTTTATTCATAAAATTTATGGGTGAAGTTTTTTGAAAAGAATAGTTTGTTTAGTTATTTGCTTTGGTTTTTTAATGAATATATCAACAGTATCCGCTTACAATACCAGCGCAAAAGCGGCGGTAGTGATTGATGGACACACGGGTGAAATTTTATATTCGCAAAATTGTGATGAGCGTATGCCTATGGCAAGTACAACTAAAATTATGACATCGCTGCTACTTTGTGAACTTGGAGGAGATTTATCTACCAAAATTGTTACAACGCGAGAAATGGTAACGGTAGAAGGCTCATCTATGGGTTTGCAGGTAGGCGATACAGTTTCGTATAATGATTTGCTTTTTGGTATGATGTTGGCTTCAGGTAATGATGCGGCAAATACCACAGCTATAGCCATAGGTGGTAGTATAAGTAAATTTGTTGAAATGATGAATAATCGAGCTTGTGAAATGGGGCTTGTTAATACAAATTTTGTAACACCATCAGGACTTGATGCGGATGAGCATTATACTACTGCGTATGAATTAGCGATTATTGCAAAAACAGCTATGGCTAATGAGCAGTTTTTTGAAGCGGCATCTTCTAAAACTGCAACACTTTGTTATGGTAATCCTCCATATAATCGTACGCTTACCAATCATAATAAGTTGCTTAAAATGTATGGTGATATTGTAGGAGTGAAGACAGGTTATACAAAAAAATCTGGTAGATGTTTAGTATCCGCATCAAAAAAAGATGGAAAGTTTGTAATTGCTGTAACGCTTAATGATACAAATGATTGGGAAGACCATAGAAACTTACTTGATTTGGGATTATCTCTTATAGAAAGCAAAGTTTTTTCGCCTTTAACCAGTCATGTTGATATTTACGATACTAAAGGTGAAAAAAATAGTATTCAAATCCCTTCTACTACAATAAACGTAACAAAAAATTCAGTTGTTAGTTATATAATAAATTTACCACCTTTTTTATATTCGACCATTAAAAATGGTGAAGAAATAGGAAATATACAATATTATTGTAATGATAAAATAGTGTGTGATTTACCGATAACACTTACAAATGAAATTGATCATAAAACAGATAAAATAAGATTGTTTTTTGAAATATTTAAAAGTATTTTAGCTAGTATTTAGGAGTTAGAAATGAAGGATAATAAAATTAGATTGCAAAAGCATTTATCAGCTTGTGGAATTGCATCTCGTAGAAAAGCTGAAGAATTAATAGAGCAAGGTAAAGTTCGTGTTAACGGAAGAGTTGCTAGTCTAGGTGACAAGGTTGATCCTAAGCGTGATAAGGTAACAGTTAGAGGAAAGACGGTTGTTCCTGTGACAAAAAAGGTTTACATAATGCTACACAAACCTCGTGGTTATGTTACTACTCTTAGTGATGAATTTGATAGAAAAAATGTTGCTGACCTTGTAAAAGATGTTGGTGTAAAAGTTTTTCCTGTGGGTCGACTTGACCGCGATTCAGAAGGTCTTCTTATAATGACAAACGATGGTGAACTTGCTAATATAATTACTCATCCATCAAGCCATGTAAACAAGACATATCGTGTAACGGTTGGTGGTAGTGTTGATGACGACCAAATTAAAAAACTTTGTGAAGGCGTTGTAATAGATGGTAAAAAAACCTTGCCATGTGATGTTTTTGTAATTGAGCGCCGCGAGGATAGAACGGTTCTTAGCTTTATTATTCAAGAGGGAAGAAATCGTCAAATTAGAAAAATGTGCGCTGTTGTAGGTCTTGATGTTTTAAGACTCAAACGCATTGAAATTGCAGGCGTTAAGCTTGGTGGATTAAAGTCTGGTTCTTGGCGTGAGCTTAATGAACGCGAACTTACAAGACTTGAAAATATTTCTAAGGAAAGGCAAGAAGAACAATGATAAGCGTTTTGCCTTGTCGTGACAAAAAAGAAATAGAGCGACTTTTTAAAAAACACAATTTACAAACTAATGAGTTTTCAGGTTGCGTTATAGCAAGTGAAAAACAAACAGTTTTAGGCTATTGTTTATATAATCTAAATAAACAGCAGATGATGGTCTTGTCTCTAGAACCGCAAGGCGATATACCTTTGGCTGATGGGATTTTGCGAAGTGCTTTGCATGTAGCTGCTGAGAACTTTGTGTTGGATGCTCGCTATGATGATTGCGCACCAGTTGGTTTGTTTGAAATTTTGGGATTTATTAAAAATGAGTCAGAAAAAACACTTAACATAGATAAACTTTTTGGTGGCTGTAATTGTCATAATAAAAATTAAAAAAACACTTGCAAAATTGTAAATTTTATGGTATGATAAGTTTTGCGAATTTTATCAGGTGACTGATTTGTATATTTTGGAGGTTTAAAATGTCTATTTGGGAAATTATTTTAGGAATTCTTATGATTTTGGTATCATTAGTTATCATCGCTGTTATCTTGCTTCAGCAAGGTCATCGCGCGGGTGTTAATGGTGCGATTTCTGGTGGCGCTGATACATTTCTTTCTAAGAACAAAGCTCGTACAGTTAATGCAAAACTTGCAAGCATGACAAAGTTTATTACAATTGCATTTTTTGTTTTAGCTCTTGTTGCTAACGTTATTGCGCTTAACAAATAATTTATGATTTATGTAAAAAATCCTCTTTGTTTGCCAAAGAGGATTTTTATTTTGCTTATTTTACAAAAGTTGTTCGGTATTTTGTGGGTGAAATATTGTACATTTTTCTAAAACAGTTAGAAAAATATGCCGTGTCAGTAAATCCACAGGATATTGAAATATGACGTATTGATTCTTGAGTCTTTTCAAGAAGTCTTCTAGCGTGTTCGAGACGTTGAGTTCGTATGTAATTGGTTATTGTAATTCCAGTAGTTTTTTTGAATTTTCTACAAAAATATGACTCGTCATATCCGAACTGGCGACTGATACTTGCTGCTGATATATCTTTAGTAAAATTTGAGTTAATATAATTTATAACATTATCAAATTTTTCAAATTTTTTTGTTGAGGAATTTTCTTTATCGATACAATGCTCACACAAAAGCCCCAAAAGTCGATAGAGTTGACCAACTGTTTGAAGGGGATGGTAGTTTTTGTGGTTAAGTTGCATATCAACGATTTGTTGGGCAAGACTTACAATTTCTACATTATCAGTTTTATATTTAAAACGTATAGTGCCATTTATTATTGGTTCAACATATTGTTTCGCAGAAACTGTTCCATTATAAAGGTCGGCTACCTCAAACATGATTACATAACATTCATAACCATTTTGTCCAGCTTTACCACTATGTAACATGGTAGGCGAGACAATTGAAAGCTCACCTTCGTTTACTAATATGTTTTTCTCGTTACAGCAAAGTTCTAGACTACCTGATTTTATTAAGTGAAGTTCAAGTCGGTCATGCCAATGTTGAGTGAAGGCGGACATATTTTCGCCAAGCCTTGTTTCTAAAATTTTTACCGAGGTTTCACCGAATACAACTGGTGTCAATTCTTTTTTTGAATTTAATTGCAATGATAACACCTACCAAAGTCAAAAAAATATAACCCAAAGTCAAAATAATACAAAATGAGATTTTGCATTTATGTTATCATATTCTTGTAAAAAAATCAATCCTTTAAGGAGGAAAAATTTATGAAGATTGGTAATATGATACACTTTGCAGAACGCGAGAAACTAGAAAAGTATTTTGAACAACTTGTATTTTTCGGTTTTGACAACTGTCAATTAGGTTCTTGGAATCCAAAGGATTGGACCGATGAGAATGCTGAGATGGTAAAAGAACTATGTGAAAAATACTCGGTTACCATCTCTGCTTTTTGGTGTGGTTGGTCAGGTCCTGTTGTTTGGGATTTTTATGATGGTCAGTTAACACTTGGTTTAGTGCCACCTGAATATCGCGCAATGCGAGTAAAAGAGCTTTGTGATGGTGCTGATTGGGCTAAGAAACTTGGCGTTACTGATGTTATTACACACATGGGCTTTATCCCTGAAAATCCAAATGATCCACAGTTTGCACCTTTCTGCATTGCTGTAAAAAGTGTTGCTGGTCACCTTAAGAAAAATGATCAGTGGTTGCTTTTTGAAACAGGTCAAGAAACCCCTGTTACAATGATGCGATGCTTTGAAAAGGTTAATATGGATAACCTTGGTATTAACCTTGATACAGCAAACCTTATTCTTTATGGCAGAGCAAACCCAGTTGATGCTTTGGATGTGTTTGGTAAATATGTTCGTAACATCCACGCTAAAGATGGTTTTTATCCAACAAATGGTCACTCACTAGGAACTGAGGTTCGTCTTGGCGATGGTAAGGTTGATTTTAAAGCGTTGTTTAAAAAGCTAAAAGAGCTTGAGTATGATGGTTATGTTACTATTGAACGTGAAATTTGGAATGAACAGCAACAACCTGATATAATCCACGCACGTGACTATCTAACTGAAATTATAAACGAGGTTTATGGAGGATAATATTATGTTAAAGGTTGGTTTAATAGGTGTTGGCGGCATTAGCGGCGCACATATTCCTGCTTGGCTTAATTTAGAGGGTGTAGAGCTTGTTGCTCTTTGCGATGTAAGACCCGAACAAATGGAAAAATACCCAGATATAAAACATTATACCAATTTTGAAGAAATGCTAGAAAATGAAGAATTAGATATTCTTGATATTTGTCTTCCTACATATTTACATGCCGATTATTCCATAAAGGCTATGGAAAAGGGTATAAACGTTTTATGCGAAAAACCAATTTCACTAAAACGTGAAGATGTTAAGCGTGTATATGAAACAGCTGAGAAAAATAATGTTAAGTTCATGGTAGCTCATGTTATTCGTTTTTGGCGTGAGTATGAGTTTGTAAAAAGTGTTTATGAAAGTGGCAAATATGGCAAATTGCTCTCAGGTAATATGAAGCGTCTTAGTGCTTTTCCTGCTTGGAGTTGGGATAACTGGATGTTTGATGAAAAACGTAGTGGTTTTGTGCCTTATGATCTTCATATACATGATTTAGACTTTTTGGTTTATGCTTTTGGTGCTCCTAAAAAGACTAATTCGTTCCGTAGTAAGTTGCCAGATCAAGATTATATAAACGTAACTTATGATTTTGGTGATTTCTTTGTGAATGCTGAATCATCTTGGTATGCAAGTCCATATCCTTTTACAGCACAGTTCCGCTTCCAATTTGAAGATGCTATACTTTCAAATGAAGGCCAAGGTCTTAAAATTTATGAGCGTGGTGGCAATGTCGTTAGCCTTGAAGAAGCGGCAACAGGTGACACTGGTGAAATAAACTTGCCAAAGAGCGGTGCTTATGCTGAAGAAATTATTTACTTTACTGAATGTGTAAGAAATAATAAAAAGGCAGACAAAGTAAAACCTGAGGAACTTGAAACAGTTATAGATATACTTAACAATCTGTGAGGCAGTTATGGAAAAATTAAAAGTAGCAGTCATTGGCTGTGGTAATATTTCGGTTATGCATCTTGATTCTATTAAGGCTTTCGATGATGTAGAACTAGTTGCTGTTTGCGATACAAAAGAAGATCGCGCAATAGCGGCATCAAAAAAATATGGTGGTAAGGTTTATACTGATTATAAAAAAATGTTCGAATGTGAAGAGTTAGATGCTGTTCATATCTGCTTACCACACTATTTGCATGTACCGGTATCACTTGATGCATTTGATGCAGGTATAAATGTTTTATCAGAAAAACCGATGAGTATTAAATATGAAGATGCGGTAAAAGCGGTAGAAACTGCTAAAGAGCGTGGTGTACTTTATGGCATTATTTTTCAGTGCCGTTATAATGCTCCTTCCCAGCTTGTAAAACAACGTATTCTTGATGGTAAGCTAGGTCCTGTAAAATGTGGTAGAACAACGCTTACATGGTATCGTCCTGACAATTATTACGACCATTCAGACTGGAAAGGTACCTGGGATAAAGAAGGCGGCGGCGTTATTATTGACCAAGCTATCCATTCGATTGACCTTGCTAACTGGATGATAGGTAGTAAACCTATTGAGGTGCAATCAACTCTTCATAATCGTAATCACGAAATTATGGTGGTTGAAGATACAGGTGAAGGACTTATTAAGTACGAAAATGGCGCATTATTGTCTTTCTTTGCTATGAACAACTATTTTTGTGATGATCCAATCGAGATACGTTTGCTTTGTGAAAATGGTAAAGCAACATTCTCATATGATCAGGCAACAGTTAGATATAACGATGGTACTGTTGAAACAGCTTCAAATAATCCCGATGATATGTTTAAATATACAGGTGGTAAGGATTATTGGGGACATCAACACGCTGTACAAATTAGACAGTTTTATAACTCTGTAAAGGGCGAAGAAGAACTTGAGATTTCAGGTGAAGAAGCATTAAAAATCCAGAATATCATTTGCCAAATTTACGATAATAACGATAACCCATTTAATTAATTTACAAAAAACACTTGCTATGATTACATAGCAAGTGTTTTTTTGTTTAATCAGCTGGGATATAGAACACATCAATGACTGTTTGTAGAACCGAGTATTTATCAGCTTCAAATTCTATCCACTTATCACTTTGTGTAAGGGTACCATCTATTGTTTTATAATCCAATGTATCGCCCAAATTAACAGTTAAACAATTTTGTGCAAGGTAGGTTATTTGAGCAAAAGAAACGTTTGTTAAAAAGTAGGGGGAAAGGGTATTGTAAAATTTAGAAAGGTTTGAAAAATCTGTTAAGACAGCATTTCCTGTTTTGCTCATAAGTGCCGACAAATATTGTTTTTGTCGTTGCATTCGGCGAGTATTAGCTTCTAAGTCGTTATCGCGATGTTGAATATAACAACGTGCCATCTTGCCGTTTAGTTTTGTTTTTTGCCCTTTGTAAAAAGAAAGATCTGGGCTTACAACCATATCATCAAGACTCGTTAATTCGATTCCGCCTACCATATCTGTGATTTTTTCAATGCCGGTAAGCTCCATTGTAACGTAAGAATTAATATTTATTCCGCAAAGCAGGCGTTTTACAGATTCCATAACATTTTTACTACAATTTTCGGCAGTATCTCCGTATGCATATGCAAGACATAATTGTTCTCTTTTTCTTTCGGCAAATTTTCCATCAGTTGAATATATATCTATATCAACCATAGTTTCACGCGATATTGGTATAATACAAGTCTTTTTGCTTTTTGTATCAATTGTTGCCACAAATATAACGTCTGCTTGACCATTTTTTCCGTTGCCAAGATTTTTGTCAACATTTTCTCGGTCAATACCCATTACTAAAACACTTACAATGTTTTTGTTTAGAGTGTATTTTTTGCCATTGTAGGTTATTGTGTTTTCATTGTCTATTCCGATGGTATTTGCCGAAATGTTAACATCATCTTTGTGAAATTGATGTTTACCAATAGCGGTTATAATAAAAAATGTAGAAACCAAAAACAATATTAAAGCTAAGATAGAACATGTTGTGATAATTAATGCTTTTTTGTTGTTTTTCATGTACACCACCAAAGTATAAATTTATAACTTTATTATAATATATATTTTGTGTATGTCAAATCAAAAAAGTAGTGGAAAAAAATAATTATATGTTGTATAATAAAAAAATAAATAAATATCAAACGGGGTAATTAAATGAAAATTATTGTTGTAGGCTGTGGAAAAATCGGTTCTACATTGATAGAAAATCTTGAAGGTGAAGGACACGATATAACAGTAGTTGACCGCGACCCAAAAGTTATTGAAGAAATTAGCAATATCTATGATGTTATGTGTGTGTGTGGTAACGCTGTGGATAATGACACACTTAGCGAAGCTGAGGTATCAAAGGCAGAGCTATTGATTTCTGTTACTGATTCTGATGAGATTAATATGCTTATATGTTTTATTGCTAAAAAAATGGGCGCTGCATATACAGTTGCACGTATACGCAATCCAGAATTTAATGATAAACGTATGGCGCAGGTTAAACAATATCTTGATATATCACTTACAATTAACCCCGAACTTTTAGCAGCGCTAGAAATTTTTAATATATTAAAATTACCAGCTGCGATAAATATTGAAACATTTTCAAGACGAAATTTTTCAATGATAGAACTTTTACTTAAAGAAGATTCGCATCTTGATGGTATGAGTCTTATAGATTTGCGTAAAAAATACAATCTAAACTTTTTGATTTCTGTTGTAAAACGTGGTGATGAGGTTTATATTCCTGATGGTAATTTTGTTCTTAAATGCGGAGATCATATATGCTTGACAGCTAACTTTACTGAAATCCAAAAGTTGCTTAAAACTTTGGGTCTTGCAAAAAAACATTCAAAATCTGTTATGATTTTGGGAGCGACTACAACAAGTTTTTATCTTGCTAAAATGCTTTTGCGTGCAGGTACACAAGTTACGATTATAGATAAGGATATTGATCGTTGTAATAAGTTTGCGGAAGAATTGCCTGAAGCAGTTATTATAAACGGAGATGGAACCGAACAAGATGTTTTAATGGAAGAAGGCATTAAGTCGGTAGATGCTTTTGTTGCGCTTACGGGAATGGATGAGGAAAATATTCTTATATCAATTTTTGCTCAGTCACAGAATGTACCACGTGTTGTTGCAAAGGTTAACCGTAATGAACTTTCATCCATGGCGGAAAAACTAGGTCTTGACTCGATAGTTTCACCTAAAAAAGCAGTGTCAAATGTCGTTACAAGTTATGCAAGAGCGCTTCAAAATTCTTTGGGAAGCAATGTTGAAACTATGTATAAACTTATGGATGGTAGTGTTGAAGCACTTGAATTTAATGTGCAAACAGATTTCAAAGGGCAACACATTCCTATCAAAGAAATGAAACTTAAAAAAGATGTTCTTATTGCGGGCATAATCCGAAAAAGAAAAGCATTTGTTCCTACCGGTGATGATGAAATTATTGCAGGAGATAAAATTATTGTAATTGCGAAATCAGGCGATCAAAAGATGAATGACCTAGCAGATATTTTGAGGTAGTGGAATGAATAGAAGAATGGTGTTCAAAACTGCAGGAAGAATATTGCAGATTATTTCATTGTTGTTATTAATTCCTGCTGTGGTAGCTTTGATTTATAAAGAAACAGAGCAGCTAGTTGCTTTCTGCATTACAGCGCTAGGCGCGTTTTTAGTAGGATTTGCAATAGTTAAATTCACAAAAACAAAAAATAGAGTTATATACGCAAGAGATGGTTTTGCAATTACCGCCCTTGCTTGGATTATTATGGCTGTGGTAGGCGCGGTTCCATTTGTTGTTGCGGGAGATATTAATTCGTATGTTGATGCGGTTTTTGAAACGATAAGTGGTTTTACTACAACAGGTGCATCAATACTTACAGATGTTGAAGCGTTAAGCCGCAGTGCGCTTTTTTGGCGCAGTTTTACGCATTGGATAGGTGGTATGGGCGTACTAGTATTTGTCATGGCTATAATTCCTAATTTTACTGATCGCTCAATTCATATAATGCGAGCAGAAATGCCAGGACCGGTAATTGGTAAACTTGTGCCAAGAGTAAAAGATACTGCGAAAATACTTTATCTTATTTATATTTTCCTCACTGTTTTGCAGGTAGTTTTATTATTTGCAGGTGGTATGCCATTATTTGACAGTTTAGTGCATACTTTTGGTACAGCTGGAACAGGTGGTTTTGGTATAAAATCTGATAGTATTGCTTCGTACAGTCCTTATTGTCAGTGGGTTATTGCCATATTTATGTTGATTTTTGGTGTGAATTTTAACTTGTACTATCTTCTTTTATTACGTAGGATACGTACAGCGTTTAAAAGTACAGAGTTATGGTGCTATGCATCTATTGTTTTAGTAAGTGTTGGAGCAATCACTGCAAATATTATGCCAATTTATAAAAACTTTTCCGGTGCGCTTCGTGATTCAGTATTTCAAGTAGCGTCAATCATTTCAACAACAGGGTACGCTACTGCTGATTTTGATTTGTGGCCAGGACTTTCAAAGACAATACTGTTGTTGCTAATGTTCTGTGGTGCGTGTGCTGGCTCAACTGCAGGTGGATTAAAGGTTTCGCGTGTTGTGATGCTCTTTAAATCTGTAACAAAGGAAATAAGAAAAATGTTGCATCCACGCTCGGTTGGAAAAATTCATTTTGAAGGCAAATCAGTAGAAGATTCAACACTAAATAGCGTTAGCACTTATTTTGTGATATATATGATTTGTTTTTTTGCAATTTTATTGCTTATTGCTTTTGAACCTTTTGGATTTGAGAGTAATTTTTCAGCAGTAGCTGCATGTTTTAATAACATAGGTCCAGGTTTTTCAGCTGTGGGACCAACTGCGAGTTATGCTGATTATAGTATTTTTTCAAAAATTGTCTTATCATTTGCGATGTTGTTAGGTCGTCTAGAGATTTTCCCAATACTTATTATGCTTTCGCCATATACTTGGCTTAAGAAATAAGGTAAAATAAGGGTATGTTATGCTTGACAAAATGATTAAAAAGTTATAAAATACAATATGTATGTTAAGTCTGTTTAACAAAAAAGTTTAATTTGGAGGAAATAAAAATGATTAGTGCCGGCGATTTTAGAAATGGCGTTACTTTTGAAGAGGATGGACAGGTTTTACAGGTTGTTGAATTCCAGCACGTAAAACCAGGTAAGGGTGCTGCTTTTGTAAGAACAAAGACAAAGAATGTTATTACTGGTGCAGTTATCGAAAAGTCATACAACCCAACAGCAAAATTCCCAACAGCTTTTGTTGAGCGTAAAGATATGGAATATTCATATCAAGATGGTGATCTTTACTACTTTATGGATCAAGAAACTTATGAACTTGAGCCAATCAATGCTTCAGAGCTTTCTGATAACTTTAAGTTTGTAAAAGAAAACATGGTTTGCAAGGTTCTTTCTTACAAAGGTAAGGTTTTCGGTGTTGAGCCACCAACATTTGTTGAACTTGCTGTTACTTCAACAGAGCCTGGTTTTGCAGGTAATACAGCAACTAACGCAACTAAACCTGCAACACTTGAAACAGGTTGTGAAATCCGTGTACCTCTCTTTATTAATGAAGGTGAAGTAGTTCGTATTGATACTCGTACAGGCGAGTACATGGAACGCGCATAATTAATAATACGGAGGAAAACACAATGGATATTTGTGAAAAAATTGCTTATATAAAAGGTCTCGCTGAAGGTCTTGCACTTGATACTGACAGCAAAGAAGGCAAAATCATTGCTGCTATTGTTGATCTTTTAAGTGATATTACTGAAGAGATTTGCGATATTGAAGATGCTTGCGATGATATGAGCGAACAGATTGATGCAGTTGATGAAGATCTTGCTTCTTTAGAAGACATTATTTATGAAGATGATGACTGCGATTGTGATTGTGATTGTTGCGATGATGATTGCGATTGTTGTGATGATGAACTTTATGAAGTTGAGTGTCCTTCATGCAATGATATAATTTATCTTGATGCAGAAATGCTTGAAGATGAGGGTATCGACTGTCCGAATTGTGGCACGCACTTAGAGTTTGATTTTGATTGCGATTGCTGTGATGAAGATTGCGATTGCTGCTGCGAGGATGCAGAATAATATTTTAATAAAACGCCGTGCCGAGTTCGTATATTGCGATTAGGTGCGGCTTTTTTAAAGGGAAATTGTTATGAACACAACAGAATTGAAATTACAATATAATGTTTGTGAAAAAAGCGATAATGCGATGCCCGCTATAATTGTTGCTGCGGGTAGTTCTACACGTATGAAGGGTATAAACAAACAATTTATGCCTATATTAGGATTGCCTGTAATAGTGCGAACTTTGATGGCGTTTGAACGTAGTGCTGACATATCAAAGATAATTGTTGTTACATCGGCTGATTGCGTGATTGATGTTCAGCTTTTGTGTAAAAAATACATGATAAGCAAAGTGACCGATATTGTTGAAGGCGGTGTCGATAGACATGAATCAGTTATGAAAGGAATTGCTCGTTTACAGAGTGGTGATGAGAAAGTATTAATACATGATGGCGCTAGACCTTTTGTATCTCAATCAACAATAAACGAAGTTGCAGTTGCTCTTTCTAGTTTTGATGCGGCGCTTTGTGTTTGTAAAATCAATGATACGGTTAAGCTGCTTAACGATGATGGACTAGTTCAAGAAACAATCGATCGTAGTAAACTTTATGCGGCGCAAACACCACAGGGTGTTGATGTAAAAAAATATAAGGATGCTTGTGCTAAAATATCTGATGTAAATAGCTTTACTGATGATGCTTCGGTTATGGAGGTAGCAGGGTATAGTGTTAAGGCTGTAATAGGTAGTAGTAAAAACATTAAAATTACAACACCCGATGATATATCGATTGCAGAGGCTTTGGTAAAAGGAGAGTGCGAAGAATGAGGATTGGCCATGGTTATGATGTTCATAAATTGGTTGAGGATAGAAAACTTATATTAGGTGGAGTAGAAATTCCATATGAAAAGGGTTTGCTTGGTCATTCTGATGCCGATGTTTTACTACACGCACTAAGTGATGCATTGCTTGGAGCTGCTGCACTAGGTGATATAGGCAAACATTTTCCTGATACCGATTCAGCTTATAAAGGCGCTGATTCAAGAAAACTTTTGCGTCATGTGGTAAATCTTATAAAAGAAAAAGGATATTGTGTGGGGAATATTGACTGTACTGTTATAGCGCAAAGACCTAAGCTTAAAGATTATATTGAAACTATGCGCAAAAACATAGCTGATGATTGTGAAATTGATATTTCGTTTGTGAATGTCAAAGCAACAACAGAAGAAGGTCTTGGCTTTACAGGCGAGGGGTTAGGTATTTCCGCACATGCTGTTTGCATAATCGAATAAAAAATAAAATCACTTCATAAAATTTATGGGGTGATTGTGTATGAAAGCGTATATAACCTTTACTAAAAAAAGCTTTTTTGTGTTAATGGTAGCACTAATTTGTCTTTGCTTTATATGTTATGAAATTTATATTGCGGGTAATAAAGAATTAGATGCTAAAACAAACTCGGATAGATTAATTTTTGTAAAAAAATTAGGATACACTGTTTTGTCTAGTGAACCAACCAAAAAAACTGTTGTAATACCAGAAGTATTTTATGATGTTTATGAAACATACAATACGTTACAACAAACTTCAGGATATGATTTATCTTTATATAAGGGTTGTGAGGTAATAATATACACATATACAATCAAACCACCATCTAGCTATACGGGTGAGTGTGTTATAAATTTAATAGTATATAATGATAAAGTAATAGGCGGAGATATTTCCTCGGTTGCATTGGGAGGATTTATGTTACCGCTTAAACAGGAGTAAAAGTGAAAAAACAAAGATTAGATAAATTTATTTCAAATCAACTAATAATTTCGCGAAGCATTGTTCGAAAAGGAATATTTAAAGGATTAGCTGAGGTGAATGGATCAGTTGTTCGTGATATTTCTTTTTCGATTGATAGTGAAAATGACACAATAGTATATGATGGCCAAAAAATTGGATATAAAGAGTATGTATATATATTAATGAATAAACCACAAGGCGTTTTGTCGGCAGCTACCGATAAATCACGTGAAACAGTGGTAGATTTAGTTCCGCAACATATAAAAAGACAAGATCTATTTCCGGTAGGTAGACTTGATAAAGACACTACTGGTTTACTTCTTATTACCGATGATGGTGTTTTTGCCCATAATTGTATATCACCTAAAAAGGCGATATCAAAGTCATATATAGCTACACTTGATGGTGATATTGATGACCAAATGATACAAAGTTTTAAAAGTGGTGTAATATTGGCTGATGGTACTAAGTGTAAAAGTGCTGAGCTTGAACGTATAGATGAAAATATCGCACGAATAATTATTACCGAGGGGAAATACCATCAAATAAAACGAATGTTTGGTACAGTAGGACTAGGTGTAAATGCTTTGCATCGTGAGGCTATCGGAGGATTGAAATTGCCCGAAAATCTAAAAGAGGGCGAATGTGTAGAAATGACAAAGGAACAGCTCGAAAGCAGCATTTTGCACAAATAAGCGCAAAAGGTTAGATACTTTTACCAAAAGTAGTATAAAAACATTGTGTGAAATGGTTATAGCATTTAGCAGGAAAGTTTGTTATAATACTAAGGAAAATAAGGAATTTTATCAGGAGGTCCATTTTTTATGGCAAGTTTATCTCTACGCAACGTTTACAAAAGATACCCCGGTGGCGTAACCGCGGTAACTGACTTCAACCTTGAAATCAAAGACAAAGAATTTATCGTTTTCGTTGGTCCATCAGGTTGCGGTAAATCTACAACACTTCGTATGGTTGCAGGTCTTGAAGAAATTTCTGACGGTGAAGTTTACATCGGCGATCGCCTTGTAAATGATGTAGCACCGAAAGACCGCGACATCGCAATGGTGTTCCAGAACTACGCACTTTATCCACATATGACAGTGTTTGATAACATGGCATTTGGTCTTAAACTCCGCAAAACACCAAAGGATGAAATTAAGCGCCGTGTTGAAGAAGCTGCTCGTATTCTTGACATAGCTCATCTTCTCGAACGTAAGCCAAAGGCTTTATCAGGTGGTCAGCGTCAGCGTGTGGCACTTGGTCGTGCTATCGTTCGTGAACCTAAGGTATTCTTGCTTGACGAACCTCTTTCAAACTTGGATGCTAAACTTCGTGCACAGATGCGTACCGAAATTTCAAAACTTCATCAGCGTTTGGGTACAACATTTATTTACGTTACCCATGACCAGACAGAAGCTATGACAATGGCTACACGTATCGTTGTTATGAAGAGCGGTATTATTCAGCAGGTTGATACTCCACAAAATCTTTACCTCTATCCTTGCAATCTTTTCGTTGCTGGATTTATCGGTTCACCACAGATGAACTTCATCGAGGCTAAGATTATTAAAGAAGGTAATGACTTCTTTGCTGAATTTGGTTCAGAAGATACTAAGACACGTGCTGGTGTTAAGTTTAAGATTAAGCTTCCTGCTGAAAAGAATAAAGATGATGCACTTGTTCCTTATATTGATAAGGAAGTTATCATCGGTGTTCGTCCAGAGCACGTTCACAACGAGGAAGAATTACTTGCAGCTAATCCAGATGGTATAGTTGAAGTAGATGTTGAAGTTACCGAACTTATGGGTGCTGAAACATATCTTTACACAAACTGTGAAGGTCAGGCAATCAACGCTCGCGTTGCTCCTACCAATACAGCTCGTCCTGGCGACAAGATCAAGATTGCTCTTGAGCCAAGCAAGATTCACATCTTTGATAAGGATACCGAAATTACAATTTGTAACTAAGGTATGTAAAAACTGCATCGCAATAGCGGTGCAGTTTTTTGTTTATAATAATAGTTTTTAGCATATATTTATGTGCAATATATAAAAATCAAGACTTTTTTAAAAAAAGGTCTTGATTTTTTTTTTTTACGGTACTATAATACAGTTAAGTGGTGAAAAGTGTATCAAAAATCCATAAAAGTGTATTAAAGTGGTGAAAGTGAGGTGGCAATTATGCTTTATGGTGGATATGACCATACAATTGATAAAAAAGGCAGAATTGCCATTCCTGCAAAGCTTCGAGATTCTTTTGGCGAAACATTTATGATCGCTAAAGGTATTTTTGGAAAGAACTGCTTATGTCTTTACTCGAATGATGAATGGGATAGATTGGTTGAAAAAATCGGCAATCTTCCTTCAGCAAAATCGAGTGTAGTAAAACGATATCTTTATGAAGGCGCTTTTGAAGTCGAATTTGATTCGCAGGGTAGAATACTTATACCACAGGCGCTTCGTGAGTTTGCTTCACTTGAAAACGAAGCACATATAATTGGTGTTGATACCAATCTTGAAATTTGGAACAAAGAACTTTGGCAGAAAGAAAATTCAGAGTATACTCCAGAATCCATTGCTGCTATTGTTAACGAACTTGATTTTTAGGTTAAATAGTTATGGAATTTAAACATATTTCTGTTTTGCTTAGCGAAACTATTGATTCGCTAAATATCAAACCTGATGGGATTTATATTGATGGCACTGCTGGTGGGGCAGGGCATTCAAGTGAAATAGCAAAACATCTTACAACAGGTCACTTAATAGCACTTGATCGTGATCCTGATGCTGTAAAGGTCGCGACAGAGAGATTGAAACCTTACAATGCAACCGTTATTCAATCTAATTTTGCTGATATGAAGCATGCGGCTAACAGTGTTGGCGTTGATAAGGTTGATGGAATTTTGCTTGATTTAGGTGTTTCATCGTATCAGTTGGATAATGGCGATAGAGGTTTTTCGTATAAATATGAAGCACCTCTTGATATGAGAATGAGTCAAAATGGAACTACCGCAGCTGATTTAGTTAATAATTTGTCAGTTGATGAACTAACAAAGATTTTCCGTGATTATGGTGAAGAAAAATTTGCATATAAAATTGCAAATCGTATAGTTAATGAACGTGAAAATTCAAAAATTGAAACTACAACACAATTAGCTGATATTATTGCTTCGTGTTATCCAGCAGCAGCACGCAGGGATGGTAATCCTGCAAGAAAATGTTTTCAAGCTCTTAGAATTGCTGTTAATGATGAATTTGGTAGTCTTGAAAGAGTTTTAGATTCAGCTTTTGATATGTTAAATCCTAATGGTGTTTTATCAATAATAACCTTTCATTCATTAGAGGATAGAATTGTAAAACAAAGTTTTAAAAAATATTGCACAGGTTGCACTTGTCCACCGGACTTTCCAGTTTGTGTATGCGGAAAGACACCACGTGGTCAACTACGTTTTAGAAAACCTGTTGTTGCAAGTGATGAAGAATTAAAACAAAATTCGCGTAGCCGTAGTGCAAAGTTGCGTTCGATAATAAAATTGTAATTATTAGTATGGAGGAAATATTGTGGACAACTTGAAGTATTATAACGATAGTTTGGCATACGATTTCGAAATGTTTATGCCTCGTCAGGCTGAAAAAATTAATAAAGATAATATAGTTAAGTTGCCACAAAGTAATTTGCGTAAGCGCGCTAGAAAAAAGGCAGCTGTAAAATCAATTTCTGCATCAGCTTTTGCTGTTATGGCAACTGTTTTTATGGTTGCAGCAATGTGTGGAAATATCTTTTTACGTTTACAGATTAACGAAGTTAATTCTCAAATTAATGATGTTAAAAACGAGATAAATGTTTTGGAAAGCGAAAGGACAAGCCTTGAGGTAGAATTTGAGCGAGTAATTTCGTATTCAAACATCGAGTTAGAAGCTGCTGAAATCGGTATGCAGAAAATGGATAAAAACCAGGTTAAATATATAAGAGTAAACGATAAAAATAGCGCTATAACAAAAGATGGCGAAACATTGTTGAGTGAGGATAAGTAAGGTTATAGTTTTTTATTTATTATAATATAATAATAACAATGAACACGAGAGTTGCGGTCAGTTTGCCCACTCTCGTTTTCGAGCATAAATTAACAAGTATGGAGGTAAGGTGCAATGTCTGTTAAGCCAAGTAAACAAATGGTTAAACGAGCAATTATCATTATGACTATTGTTGTATTGTGCCTTACTATAGTTTCTAGCGCTAGTCTTGTAAAAATAATGATAATCAAAGGAGAAGAATATCAAGCAAAAGCATCTCAACAACAGTTGTATGACAGTTTGATTTCTGCGCCTAGGGGAAATATATATGATAGTAGTATGAATCTTTTGGCTACAAGTTCTCCTGCGTGGACAGTATATTTGACTCCAAATGGTATTAATAAAGAAAATGATAAGCAGAAAGCTGATGAAGTAAGAGATTGTATAGCTAAAGGTCTTTCTCAAATTCTCCATATGGAATATGATGATATTCATGAACTTACTGAAAAAAATACTTATTATGTAATTGTTAAAAAGAAAATTGAACAAGATGTAGTCGACCAAATTAGAGAGTTTATTCTTGAAAACGATGATCTTGAAATTGCTGATTATATTGGTATTGATGAAACAACAAAACGTTATTATCCAAATGATACATTAGCTTCTACTGTACTAGGTTTTGTTGGAGATGATAATCAAGGACTTGCAGGTCTTGAAAGCTATTATGATAATGAACTTACAGGTGTGGCAGGTAGAGTTGTATCAGCTAAAAATGCAAAAGGTACTGATATGCGATTTACCTATGAGAATGTTGTAGAAGCCAAACAAGGTAATTCGTTAGTGCTTACACTTGATTCCTATGTTCAATATGTTTGTGAAAAATATCTTGATATTGCAGTAGAACAAGAGCAAATTAAAGAGCGTGGCGCTGTTATAGCTATGAATGTAAATACTGGCGCAATACTAGGAATGGCCGTAAGCGGCGACTTTAATCCTAATCAGCCTTTTGTTTTATCTGATGAGGATCAGGCTGTTGTTGATGCTATTGCGGATGAAAAAGAACGTTCAGAAAAACGCGCAGAATTGCTTAACCGCCAATGGCGTAACAAGGCTGTATCTGATACCTATGAACCAGGTTCAGTTTTTAAAATTTTTACTGCTGCAGTAGCGTTGGAAGAAGACCTTGTAACACAAAATAGCACGTTTACATGTAATCATACCTATATAGTTGCGGGTAACGCATACCATTGTCATGATAATAAAGGTGGTCATGGTACACAAACTTTGCAACAGTCTATCTCTAATTCATGTAACCCAGCTTTTATTCAGATTGGCCAATTGATGGGAGTAGACATATTTACAAAATACTTTAAGGCGTTTAATTTGACTGGCAAGACAGGCATTGATTTACCGGGCGAAGCAGCTCCATATCATCATGCTGAAGAAGATATAGGACCTACTGAACTTGCTTCATCTTCATTTGGTCAAACATTTAATATTACTCCTATACAAATGATTAGCCTTGCGGCAACAGCTGTTAATGGTGGTTACTCTGTAACTCCACATCTCGTGGATAAAATTGTGGATTCTGATAATAATGTTGTAGAAAGTTTTTCAAACGATTCAAGACAACAGGTTATATCAGAAACTACATCGGCAACTATGAGAACAATGCTTGAATATGTTGTTCAAAACGGTGCAAAAAATGGTATCGTTTCTGGTTATCGCGTGGGTGGTAAAACCGGTACATCGCAAAAAGTATCAAAAATAAATGCAACCGGTAACCAAAGATTATACATTGGTTCGTACGTAGGCGTAGCACCTATTGATGACCCTGAAATAGCGGTATTTGTAATGCTTGATGAACCGGCTGGTGCAAACTATTATGGTGGCGTTATATCGGCTCCAGTAGGTTCAAAAGTAATGACAGATATATTGCCATATCTTGGATTTGAGCCTCAATATACAGCTGAAGAACTTGAAAAAATTTCTGTCTCTGTTCCAAATGTAATTGGTGAAGAAATTTCAGCCGCAAAGACAAGAATTAATAGTATAGGCCTTTCATACAAGGTTATAGGCTCAGGTGAAAAAGTTGTGAAGCAATTGCCCGAAGCTGCAAGTTCGGTTTATAACGGTGGTACAGTCATTCTTTACACAGATGAAATTGATGCTCAGACTACAATAGTACCGAATCTAGTTGGTCTTACTGCATCAGAGGTGAACAGTGTAGCGGCCTCAGCTGGTATAAATGTTGAATTTTCAGGTAGTGTAACATCTAATACAGTTTTGTCTTATGATCAAGATACTAGTGAGGGCAAAACGGTTCCATTAGGACAGATAGTTACAGTGTATTTTCGTGATGAGACTTCTGCGGATATAGCAGAAGATGAATAAGGAGTAAAAAATGCTACTAAAAAATCTTTTACCCAATGTTAATAGTGTGTATGCTGATATTGAGATTACGGGTGTGACTTGTGATTCTCGAAAGGTTGAACAAGGGTTTGCTTTTATTTGCATATCTGGCGCAGTTCAAGATGGCCATAATTATGCCAAAATAGCCGAAGAACAGGGCGCAGCAGTTATAATTTCTGAGCGCGAAACAGGTGTCTTAAATGAAATTATAGTAAGTGATACGCATGAAGTTTATGCCGATATGTGCGCGGCTTGGTTTGGAAATCCGGCAAATGATTTAAAACTTATTGGCGTAACTGGTACAAATGGAAAAACATCTGTAACATATATGCTTAAAAGCGTATTAGAACAGGCAGGGTATAAGGTAGGATTGATTGGTACAATCCATAATATGATTGGGGAAGAAATAATCGAAACCAAAAACACGACTCCTGATGCGTATGAACTTAATAGATTGTTTTCTCTTATGAAAAAACAAGGATGTTCTTATGCCGTTATGGAGGTTTCGTCTCATGCGCTAGATCAAAAACGAGTATGCAATTTAGTTTTTGATGCAGCAATTTTTACCAATCTTACACAGGACCATCTTGATTACCATATAACTATGGAAAATTATTTAGATGCTAAAAAGAAACTTTTTAAAATGTGTAAAACAGCTGTTATAAATGCTGATGATAAATATTGTGAGGAATTAGTTAAAGATCTTAATTGTCGTGTTGTTACTTATTCTTTAGGCGATAGCGCAACATATAGCGCAAAAGCAGTAGCGTATTATCCAACTAGTGTTGAGTACGAATTGGTAAGTGATACTATTCTTAGCCATGTTAAATTTAATACAGGCGGAAAATTTTCAGTTTATAATTCGATGTGCGCTATAATAACTGCTTTGGAACTTGGAATATCAATGAGCGAAATAATAGCAGCCATTGGAAAAATGACAGGAATAAAAGGTAGGGCAGAGTCAATACCTACTAACCGCGATTTTAGCATAATAATAGATTACGCTCATACTCCTGATGGTCTTAAAAATGTACTTTCAACATTTAATGATTGTAAAAAGAATAGAGTAATTGCTCTTTTTGGTTGTGGCGGCGACAGGGATAAGACAAAACGACCAATTATGGGTAACATAGCGGCTCGTAATGCGGACTATGTTATTGTTACTAGCGACAATCCACGAAGTGAAGAACCTATGGATATAATTAAAGATATATTAAAAGGTACCGAGGGTATAAATACACCTGTTAAGGTTATTGAAAATAGAATTGAAGCAATAAAATATGCTGTTTCGATAGCAAAAACCGATGATATAATCGTTTTAGCAGGAAAAGGACATGAAACTTACCAAATACTTCGCGATAAGACAATCCATTTAGATGAACGCGAAATAGTAAATGATGCCTTAAAAGCATTATAAAATTAAAGAATATCAAGAGGGGATTATTCATGAAAGACTATACAGCGGTTGTGGTAGCTGTTGTAGCATTTGCAGTTACAACATTACTAGGTTTTATTGTAATTCCATATTTAAGAAAATTAAAATTCGGCCAGACCATTTTAGAGGAAGGTCCTAACTGGCACAAAGAAAAACAAGGAACCCCTACGATGGGCGGCGTTATGATGGTAGCCGGAGTATTATTATCAATTGCCACAGGATATGCTTTTTCGTATTTTATGAGCTCTGATTTCAGTAACGAAATGAAAGAGCCTTATAATCTTACGGTTTTACTATCAGGTATAATTATGTCACTTTGTATGTGCGCAATAGGTTTTTTTGATGATTATATCAAAGTTGTTAAAAAAAGAAATTTAGGTCTTACAGCAAAACAAAAAACCTTTATGCAATTATTAGTTTCAGCAGCATATTTGGTATCTTTAGCGTATTCTGGTATGCACACAACATATATTCCGTTTGTTGGTGAAGTAAGTATTATAAAGGGTGCGGGTTTAATATTCTGGCCAATAGCACTTATGTTTATATATGGCTTTACGAATGCTGTAAATCTTACTGATGGTCTTGATGGTTTGGCTTCAAGTGTAACTCTTGTTGTAGCGTGTGCTACTATGTTAGCATCAGGAAGAATGGGAATTAGTAGTATAAATTCTGTGTCTGCTGCTTTAGCGGGTGCTTGTGCAGGATTTATAGTATGGAACTCAAAACCAGCAAAAGTGTTTATGGGTGATACAGGCTCAATGTTTTTGGGCGGTATGGTTGTAGCTTTATCGTTTGGAATAGGTCGTCCTATACTTTTGTTGCTTATGGGATGTGTTTATTTAATAGAGGCTCTTTCGGTGGTGCTTCAAGTATTTTGGTTTAAGCGTACAGGAAAAAGAATATTTAAAATGTCGCCTTTGCATCATCACTTTGAAATGAGCGGATTTTCTGAACAATCTGTGGTTTTACTTTTTTCATTTATAGCGTTTATTGGTTGCTTTATCGCATTGTTGTCGATAATGTTTAATTGGTAAAATAAATTATTATAGAAAGGAATGGTTATATGGCAAATGTCACTACAAAATCCAAAAAAGGTGGATTTATTCAAAACGGTAGACTTGATATAACCTTTCTTTCTTTTGTATTGATACTATTGACCGTAGGGCTTGTAATGCTTTTTTCGGCAAGCTATGCTTATTCTTATGAAAATTATGGAAACAGCTATAAGTTTATTGTAAGACAGGCGTTGTTTGCTGGTGCGGGTATAATAGCTATGTTGATTCTTTCGAGAATTGATTATCATATATGGCGAAAATTTAGTTGGGTAATATATATTGTGACATTGGGTTTGTTAATGTTCTTGCTTATTTCGCCACCAATGGTAAGTGGAATGAGTGTAAAACGTTGGTTTGCTATTGGTTCGTTTAGTTTTCAGCCCTCTGAAATCGCTAAATTTGCAATTGTTGTTTTATTCTCAACTCTCATAGCAGCAAATCAAAAACTGATGAATAACTGGAAGTTTATTTTGTTTTTATTTGGTGTTTTGGGTATTACTTGTTTATTTGTTGTGTTAGAGCCACATTTGTCTGCAACACTTCTTATCGCTGCAATCGGTGTTGTTTTAATATACGTTGGTGGTCTTAATCGCAAGATAGTTGTAGGCGGAGTTATTATCGCGGTAGCAGGTATTGTGCTCGTTATTATAACTCAGTCAACAGGTTTTATTAGTTATGGTGCTGATCGTATAAAGTATTGGCTTGATCCATGGGCTGATGCTACTGGCGAAGGATTTCAAACAATTCAGTCACTTTTGGCTATTGGTTCAGGTGGAATACTTGGTCGCGGCATTGGTATGTCAAGACAAAAATATTTATGGGTACCTGAGCCACACAATGACTTTATATTTTCAATCGTTTGTGAAGAACTTGGCCTTATTGGCGCAGTTTTGATTATCCTAATGTTTGCTTTGTTAGTTTGGCGTGGTTTTACAATAGCAATGCGTTCTACCGATAAATTCGGATCATTGTTAGCGCTTGGACTTACATTCCAGGTGGGACTTCAAGCTATGCTTAATATATGGGTTGTAACAAACACTATACCTAATACAGGTATTAGTTTGCCGTTTTTTAGTTATGGCGGTACTTCACTATTGATTTTACTTGCAGAGATGGGTATTGTGCTGTCGGTATCACGTGGCGCAAACATCGAAAAAGTAAAGTAAGGGGGAAATAGTATGCATATACTTTTTGCAGGTGGCGGAACAGCAGGGCATATAAATCCTGCTTTGGCAATCGCAAGTTATATAAGAGAAAAGCATCCTGATGCGCATATTAGCTATATAGGAACTCCAGATAAATTAGAAGCAAAGTTAGTTCCTGAAAAGGGCTATAATTTCCGTACAATTTCAGTAGCCGGTTTTCAACGTAAATTGACTATTGAAAATGTAGGAAAAAATATATCAGCTTTAACAAAAGCAGTTACTTCATCAATAAATGCAAAAAAAATATTAAAAGAGATTTCTCCGGATATAGTTATAGGTACAGGTGGTTATGTAAGTGGCCCTGTACTTAGAGAGGCAGCAAAGCTTGGTATAAAAACAGCGATTCATGAGCAAAATGCTTATCCAGGAATAACAACGAAAATGTTAGCTCCAAATGTTGATGCTGTTATGCTTGCTATGCCGGAAGCAGAAAAGTATTTAAAATTAAAGAAAAAGCCTTTTGTTACTGGCAATCCAGTAAGACAAGAACTTTTAAAGATTACTCGTGAACAGGCACGCGCAAAATTGGGTTTGGATGATAATACACCAATGTTATTATCATTTGGTGGCTCACTTGGTGCGATGCGTATTAATGAGTCGATTCTTGGCTTAATAAAGTGGCATAATGGTAGCGATAAGTTTTATCATATTCATGCAACAGGAAAATCTGGATACAGCGATTTTATGGACAAATTAGAAGGTATAAATTTATCTGATAAAATTGATGTACGAGAATATATTGATGATATGGATGTTTGTATGGCTGCGGCAGATTTAATCATAAGTCGAGCAGGCGCAATAACGCTTAGTGAGTTGTTATCTTGCGGAAAACCAGCTATCCTTATACCATCTCCTTATGTTGCTGAAAATCATCAATTTCATAATGCAATGACTCTAAAGCGTGTTGGTGCTGCTGAGATAATTGAAGAAAAGGATTTGACAGAAGATAAGTTGATACAAGTGGTATCAAATCTTATTGAAAACAGTTCAAAACTTTCTGAAATGTCTAATGCGGCAAAGAATAATGCGATAATAGATGCAAACGAAAGAATATACGAAATAATTATGAAATTATACACAAATGCTTAATTAAATAGCATTTTTTAAAAAATAGCATAGTATGACATTGTAAGACCTTTTAGTTGGAGGAGATACAATGTCAAGATTGATTGTCACCGGTGGAAAAAGACTGTTTGGCAAAATCAGTGTACAAGGTGCCAAAAATAGTGTTTTACCTATACTTGCAGCGACTGTGCTTTGTAATGGGTTAAGCATTATACATAATTGTCCTAATCTTTCTGATGTTGATGCTGCTATAAAAATTTTAAGACATCTCGGTTGTAAATGTTGCTTTAACAATAACACTGTTACGGTAGATACAACTTCATTAAAATGCAGTCAAATACCGGATGAATTGATGCGTGAGATGCGTTCATCGGTTATGTTTTTGGGTGCTATACTTGGTAGGTGCGGTAAAGCATCGATTAGTGCACCTGGTGGATGCGAGTTAGGTCCAAGACCAATTGATTTGCATATATCGTCATTAAAACGACTTGGCGCAAAGGTTTGCGAAAAATA
>JAZRKK010000001.1:0-1882 GCA_045646305.1 Acutalibacteraceae bacterium | reverse complement strand
AGTCAGCATCGTCGCGATGGTTTCCGCGTGAGGCTTCACTAAATAACGTAGCGGTTTATTTGCTTTAATTTAATATTTGCTTCCTTAGTTAAATGGATATAACAGCCCCCTCCTAAGGAAATCGCTTATCCACTACATATCACTAAATATGGTACATAATAGAGCAAATATACACCATATATTGTGTTTTGTCAACATAAAAAAACAAATCGGTATAAAAATTGGTATAAATTTTATAATTTTTGTTCCGTTTAATAACTTTCAAAACGTTAAAATCTTTCCGTAGCGTAATCGGATAACGCAATCGCCTCCTAAGCGATAGACTGTGGGTTCAATTCCCGCCGGAAAGGCCAAAAAGAGATTGTTCGCAAGGGCAATCTCTTTATTTTTTGCTTTCCTAAACTTTGCGGAGGCGATGCGTTTTGCATTGACTTTTTTATTCATAAGTAGTATAATAGATACATACCACATTTCTTTTTTACTTTTAATATAGGAGCAGTCCATATTTTTCGCTTAATTATAAGTTCTGTTATGAGGGATATAATCTTGGTAGTATTATATCCAATCCGTTTACAATTCCTTTATGGCAGAAGTGAGCGAAAAAAGAAGTGTGGTAGCTTGTGAAAGGGTATAATCTGCGGATGTCGCTTTCGCAAGAGGGCGGCATTCTTATTTTTGCTAATGAACTTAATAGGTGCAATATAAAAGCCGTTGAAAACAAATACTCGTTGTTTTCACGGCTTATTTTGTTTTTTAGGATAGGAAAAGTTATGGAAAGTAAATCGTGTTGCTTCATAGGTCATCGAACTGTAAAGGATAAAGAAATAATCGAAAAACGATTGATAGAGAAAGTGGCTGCTCTGATTAAAGAAGGCGTTGACACCTTCTATTTTGGTAGTCACAGCCGATTTGATGACTTAGCTTGGGAAGTTGTATCTGAATTGAAAAAAGAATATCAATATATCAAAAGAATCTACGTTCGCTCATCCTACGCTTACATAGATGATTCTTACAAGAATTATTTGTTGGAATCCTATGAAGATACATATATGCCCGAAGGTGTTGAAAACGCAGGTGCTGCTTCTTATGTGGAACGTAATCAAGCTATGATAAATGCAAGCGATATTTGCGTGTTCTACTATGATGAAAATTATATGCCGGCACGTAGAAAACAAGCAAAACGAGCGCTGTCTGATTATCAGCCTAAAAGCGGAACAAAGATAGCCTTTGAATACGCAACCAAAAAAGGAAAGAAAATTATAAACGTCGCAAAGGCAGAAAATATAAATGACTAAAAAATTTGTAATCAAGCAAATTGGCTTGTTTCTTATTATTTTAATGGTGTTAATACCAATATCTTTGTGGTTGGGGTTCTTATATGACGAAAATCACCCAACTTATGAAAGTGTCCCTTATACAGTTGAAGAACCAAAGGTTTACGTAACTCAGTATGGCGACTGTTATCATAGTTCAGATTGTTCTTATTTACACTCTTCACGGATAGCAAAGGGCAAGGACAAAGCAATAGAACAAGGATATAGGACGTGTAGTAGATGTTATGGAATTGCAAATGGTACTATTGAAGTGGTTTATTATGAACAAGTTGAAAAAGATATGACGAGAACCATTATAATTCAATCTATAATCGGTGGTTTTATTGTGGGGGCGATTATTTATCTTCTTATACCCAAAAAACAAAAAGAAGCGTAGCGGCGCTTCTTTTTTTAATATGACAAAAACTGTCAGGATATACATATTATAATGTTTTCGACAAATTATGACAAAGAAAGACAAAGATAGACAAATTATTTATAAAAATAGGTGGTTAAATGATTAAGCCACCTAAAAAAATTTGCTATAATATAGTTAATCTTTATCTTCG